>SVGU01000097.1 GCA_015056155.1 Clostridiales bacterium | reverse complement strand
TGTGCCCGGCATCCTCATCGGCGTGCTGGTGTTCGAGCTGCTGAAGATCATCACCCAGTTCCTGGGCATCAACCCCTACTACAACTATGTTGTGCAGGGCCTGGTCATCGTGCTGGCAGTTGCGCTGGATATCCGCAAGTACATTGCAAAGAAGTAATGCCATGACAGAAAAAGAACTGGAAAAGCGCGAACAAGAACTCCTGAAACGTGAAAAAGCGGTGGAAAAGCGTGAACGCGAGCTGGATCCCATTTCAAAAGCTGTGCAAGCAAAGAAGGAGCAATGGTACAGCAAGGTGAAGCTGACCGTCCGGCATCTGGACGTGATCATCTGGATCACGGGTGGTCTGTTGGTGATCGTGTTCATCATGATGATCCTTGAATCCCTTGGGCTGTTCAAGCTTCCACTGTAAGGCACTCTCATTGAAACCGCAACAGGCACACCGGCAAATACTGGTGTGCCTGCTTTGTATTTCTATGCAAATACGGCTTGGCGCAAGTTATTTACTTAACGATTGATTTCACGAAGGAATTGCATTTGATGATGACGAATTTCTATACATAACAGGCGTCGGATTCGTATACAACAAAACAGCAAATGGCCGAGAGGAGATGATTCGTTTGACAAACCGCTATATCACTGATCTGATCCACAACAATGCATTCGAACTCTACGGGCAGCCGAAGTGGACCTTTGGCAAGAAAACCTGCAATACCTATGAGGTGTTCGCTGAAGTGGTGCACCTGCCTGGCGGCGCGGAGATTCCTGCGCAGATCTTTCTTGAACTGATAGAGCGGGATGCGGCGCTCACGCTGACCTTCTCGGAGTGGTTCATCAAGTCTGCGGTCATTTCAGCCGCGGAACTGAGCGAGAAAAGCCATTCCCATGTGACGCTGTCCGTCAATCTTCTGCCCCAGTACGCCAGTCAGGAGAATTTTGTCGATCAGGTGCTCGCCCTGCTCCAGTCGGTGGGCTTCAACCCCCGTAAGCTTCAATTCGAACTCAGCGAAGCGCAGGATCTCAGCCCCAAGGGGATCGAGAACCTCAACCGGCTCCATGACGAATACGGCATTGGCTTGTACCTGTCCAACTTCGGCAAAGGCTATTCGAACCTGAATCTCCTCTCGGAGGTGCATTTCGACGGGATCGAGCTGGACCGCTCCTTTGCTGCGGGCATACCGCATCAGGAGATGATGGTGCGCATTGTGGTTGCGGTTCAGAGCCTGGCCCATACCCTCGACCTGAAGGTATGCGCCAAGGGCATTGAAACTCCGGAACAGTTTGAGTATTTTGACGAGCTGGACGTTTACAAGGGGCAGGGCTATCTGATCAGCAAGCCCATGCCCATGGATCAGCTGCTGGAGTATATCAACATGTATTCCGTGCATACAGCCGATTAAGCGTACCGAGCATGAGTGATAAACGACAAGCAGCGCCTCCTGTCAGACGGTCCTGGCAGGAGGCGCTGCTTGTCGTTGTTGTTTGTCCGTCCCGGAAATGGCTTACAGGTGCTCTTTGATCTTCGCGATCATCTCGTCATACTCAGCGTCTGTCAGCTTGACCTGGCCGGGATTCATCGCAAATACGCCGCCCCACTCGTAGCCGTCGCGGTACTTGGGCACCAGGTGGAAATGCAGGTGGCAGCCGGTATCGCCGTATGCGCCGTAGTTGATCTTGTCGGGATGGAAAGCCGCGTGGATGGCCTTGGCGGCACGGGCCACATCGGCGAAATACGCGTCACGTTCCTCGTCCGTCAGGTTGACCAGCTCGCTCACGTGATCCTTGTACGCAACGATGCAGCGGCCGGGATGGCTCTGCTCCCTGAAGAGGATGAGCGAGGAAACCTTCAGGTCGCAGATGTGGATACCAAAGGCGTCCAGCAGCTCGCCGCGCATGCAGTAGCCGCAGTTCTGATCCTTCATGTGATGACCCTCCTTGTGCGTCGCAAAGTGTTTACAGGTACTGTTCCAGCGCGCTGACGACCTGCTGCGCAACGAGGGTGTTTCCCTCGACGTTCAGGTGAAGGCCGTCGCCGCGGTCATAGGTGACCATCTTGTCGTGCATCAGCGCGAACAGGTCGTCCACGTAGATGCCTTCGCGCTCCGCGACCTTCTTCATGATCGCATTGTAGGATTGGATGCCGGTGGAATCGCTCGCGCCCACGGGCATGATGGTACCGAAAATGATCTTCACGCCCGGGAAGAGCTTGCGCAGGACGATCACCGTGCGCTCCACGGCGCTCTCGTATTCCTCCGGCAGGGAGAAGGGACGGCCGATGTGGTAATCATCGCCCAGGTCCCAAAGGCCGCAGCTCCAGTGGACGATGTCCGGCGTGGGGAACTCGTTCAGCCAGAAGCGCAGGGAATTGAGCGTATAGCCTGCCCAGCGGCCGTTTTCCTGCGGGCCATACACCTCGGCGCGGCCCGCCAGCTGCTCGCGGACGTAGGGCTCATAGCCCTGACGGCGGGAATCGCCCAGCAGCAGGACTTTCTTCATGTCACTCATCGTGTGATGCTCCTTTGGCATTGGATGTCTCTCCTATCATACCACGATGCGGTGCGGACGGCAACAGAAATCGTGAAGAAAGTGGAAAAAAGCCCCGCCGGCGTTGCAGGAACGCAGGCGCGGGCGGGGCAGGGATGCGGGTTACTTCTGGGGGCCGTACTCGAAGGTGATGTAAATGGAATGGATCTGTGCGATGGCCGCGTCGTTGCGGTTGATGGGGGTGGGCGTCGCGCCGGCGAGGTTGCCGTGATGCATGCGGGCGGTACCCACGGGGATGGAGGTCACCCACTCGTTGAAGAGGTTGACGCGGGTGGTGATGCCGTTGTCGGAGGTCGTGTAGGCGCGGCCCTTCAGACGGTAGACCTCGCCGTCGATCAGGACTTCCTTGATGTCAATGATGTAGCCGGGGAAGAGCTTCTCGCCGTTGGCGATGCCGATGGCGGCAAAGGCGACGGAGTTGGAGACGCCCTGCTGGGTGCCGGAGAAGTCGATGCCGACGGTGTAGGTGCCGGGGCCGGTGATCGCCACGTCGGTGACCTTCATGCCGGAGGAGATGGAGTCGGGGTTGTAGTCGTCGCCGACGGAGTAGGAGAGGGCCCAGCCGCCGTCATTCCACATGAGCCAGGCAACGGCGGTCTCGTCCGTGAGGATGATCGCGTCCTCCACGAAGGTGACGGGGGCAGCGTCCATCGCCGCGTCCAGACGGGCCTGCGCGGCGGCCTGGATCTCGGCATAGTCCTTGCCCTCCTCGGAGGCGGCGTTGCGGCCCGCGTAGACGGCAGCGATCTCGTCGTTGACCATCTTCAGCTCGCGGCGGACGAACATGCCGCTGCAGTCCCACAGGCAGGAAGTCATGTCGTACAGATCGCACAGGTCGAGGAAGCGCTGGTGATAGGCGACGGTGTTGACCTTCAGGCCGTCATTGCCGGGCAGCGCGGCGTACTCGCCGATGACGATGCCCACGCCCTGCTGGGTGAACTTGGTCATCTTCTTCAGCTGCTGGTCCATGTATTCGTAGTCGCCCTTGGTGCCCCAGGCAGTTGCACCGGCAGCGGTGGTCGCGCCGCAGTAGCTCCAGGGATCATAGTAATGCACGGACAGCAGGAGCTTGTTCTCCGCAGTGTCCACGGGCATCTTGAAGCGCTCGTCGCAGGTCTGGTCGATGTTGGTGCTGTAACCGGCCACGAGCAGGAAGCGCTCGGCGTTGTTGCCGCCGGTGGAGCGCACGGTGTCAACGAAGGCCTGGTTGACCTCGTTGGTCAGAGCATAGCGCTCGTTATCGCTCAGGTAGGACACGACGGAATCGGAGCAGTAGACGGAGTTCTCGTCGAAGCGGCCGCCCAGCTCCTCGTTGGCGCACTCGAAGATCACATAGTCGCTGTAATCGGCAAAGCGGATGGCGATCTGCGCCCACATACCGGTGAAGGCGTCCATCGCCAGCTGGCGGGTCTCGGCGCTTTCGGAGCCGAACATGCCCCACCAGCCGCCGTCCCAGTGGTCGTTGATGATGACGTACATCCCGGCGCTGCGGGCGTAGTCAACGATCTCGGCCACGCGGTCAAGATAAGCGGCGTCAATGATGTAGTTGCCGTCGATGGCCAGCGTGGTGGCGTTGGTCATCCAGGCCACGGGGATGCGCACGGTGTCAAAGCCCGCTGCCTTCATGCCGGCGAGCATCTCGGGGGTGGTCACGGGCTGCCCCCAGGTGACCTCATAGGTCTTGGGGTCGTTGCCGGGAGCGATCGAGTTGGTGTTGCAGGCTTCCATGGTGTTGCCCAGGTTGGTGCCGTTGCCCATCAGGCGGGTGACCTCCAGGGCAGTCAGGCCTTCGCGCATCACGCCGTCATCTGCGGGCGCGGTTTCGGCGATTGCGCCGCAGGACAGCGCCATCAGCAGGCTCAGCACCGCACAGATCATGCGGAAACAGCGGTTCTTCATGTCTTTTCTCATCCTTTCTGCATCATACATCTGTGCACTGCACAGATTTTGGTTGCTAAAAATATACCATCCGAAACCGGTTTCTGTCAATCCTCCGGCCATGTACTGCTGATGTTTCTGAAGCGGAGTGACGCATTGACAGGATGGACTGGATGTCATATAATCTTATCAGTGTATAATGGAAAACCACATGCTTCAGGAGGACGAAAGATGTTTGCACCCTTTCATGACCCGCTGGTGATCGCCCTGGAGGACGAATACCTCGGCCTGTCAACGGATCTGGGCTTCCACAACGTCACGGCCCGCACGTCGAAGGATCTGCAGGAATGGTCCGGGCCCTTTCCGCTGCTGCCGGAAACGCCTGCGTCCGTCACCCGGCATGTGGGGACGGATCATTTCTGGGCGCCGGAGCTGGTGAAGCGCGGGAATGTCTGGCGGCTGTATTATTGTGCGAGCCGCCCCGGCAAGACCTGTTCAGTGATCGGTCTGGCGGAATCCGCGAATCCCAAAGGCCCGTATTTCTACAAGGGCGACGTCGTTGTCTCCCAGCACAGCGATACCTTCACGCAGGCCAATGCGATCGACCCCTGCGTTTGCGCCGACCGCGAGAGGAAGGACTGGCTGATCTACGGCAGCTTCTTCGGCGGCATCCGCATCCTTCCGCTGAATGACGAGGGCTTCCCGACCGAATACCACGAGGGCAAGCGCATCGCGGGCGGAAACCATCAGGCGATCGAGGGCGCGTATGTGTGGTACCATGCGCCTTCCGACCGCTTTGTGCTGTTCACCTCCTGGGGTGATCTGGGCCGGGATTATCACATCCGCGTGGCGTACAGCAAGGAGATCGACGGCCCTTACGAGGATTCGCAGGGCTATGTGATGACCGATCTGGACCCGAACCATCACCCGGGCGACAAGCTCTGCGGGGGTTACAATTTCGACATTCCGGGCCTTTTGAAGCCCCTGGACCTGACGGGGATGCCGGTGCATCCGGGCAGGCCGCCGATGCCGCCGAAGATTGAGCTCAGCGGCGTGAAGGCGACCGGCCACAGCAGCCTCCTGCACGACCGGGACGGCAGCGTGTATCTGGTGCACCATGCCCGTCCGGAGGGGCGCATGGGTCCGCCGTTCCTGCAGATCCGCCGGCTCCTGTTTGCGGCGGACGGCCGTGCGCTGGCGTGGCCGCTGACTGTCGGCGACCCCCTCATGGCGGCGGAGGAGCTGCCGGAAAAGTGGCGCATGGTCTACCTCAGCCGCTGCAACAGCGACGTGGTCTATGGCCGTCCAGTGACGCTCGCGCAGGCGCAGGCCGTCCGGGAGGGCGACACGATCCGCATGCAGCTCTTCTGCAAGGAGTGGTCGGGCGTCGTATACCGTCAGGGCGACCGGATCGCCTGCACGCTCCTGTCCAGAGACGGCGAGGCGCTGTGGGGCGTGGCGGAATAAAACGGATCAGGAGCTTCTGCGACGGTGCGGAAGCTCCTTTTTGATGCAAAAATGCCTCCCCGGCAGGCTTCTGCGGGGAGGCAGGGGAAGCGGAAATGGGATTACTTGACCTGAGACAGCGCGTCGTTCACGGCTTCGATCAGGCCCTTGGAGGAGCAGGTCGCGCCGGAGATGGCATCGACGCCGGTGGTGCCGTTGGCAGCGATGATGGCGTCGGTGACAGCGGGATACGCCTTCTCGAAGAAGCTGGGGGTCTCATTCTGGGAGAGAACCTCGATCTTCACGATCTTGTCGCCGTCCATGGTGACCTTGACCTTGATCTCGCCGCCGATTTCGCTCTTGCCAACGCCGATGTACTCGTTCGCGGCCAGCTCGGGAACGATCTCCTCAGCCTCGGGGGAGGGAGCAGCGCCGTAGCCGAAGTGCGCGTTCAGCAGCTCGATCAGCTTGCCGCCCACGTCCGCGGACAGGGAAGCGCAGCGCACGCCGCGCTCGGGATCGCCGAACTCGTGACCGGAAGCGGCCATCCAGTTGCCGACGGAATCCTTGCACAGCTCGGAACCGGCGACGGAGTGGACGGGATGCTCGGGCTTGTCAGCGGGCTGGTAGATCGGGAACGCAGTGGACTCATACCACTCGTAGATCTTGGTGCGGATGCCGCTCATGTCGCCGCCGGTGGTGAACAGGTTCAGCACCGCGAACGCGCCGCCCAGGGAGCCGCACAGGTTACGACGGCCATAGCCGCCGCCGCCATGGGCAAACATGCGGCCGTCGATCTGGTTGTAGGGGTAGCCGTACTTCTCGGCCAGAACGTCCAGAATGCCGGAGGCAACGCCCGCGCAGCAGCCGCCCTTGGCGAAGAAGTTTGCATAGATACGGTCCTGAACTTCCTTCACATCCAGGCCGCCTTCGGGATAGGTCCACGGGAAAGCGGGAGCCGCGATGGCTTCCTCAGCCTTGGCGTTCATCACGGCAGGCACAGCGGTCAGCGCAGCAGCGCCCAGCATGGTCTTGCCAGCCATCCGCAGGAATTCGCGGCGGGTCTGTTCCATCTTGCTCATTTTATTTTCCTCCTGTTTGCGTCGCATGCAGGTGGTCCTGCAGAACACGGATTGGTACTATCATTATACTAAATCATGTGAAGTCAGTCAAGCAAAACCCTGAAAAATTAAGGCATTTACTTTTGGCCGGATATGCTGTATAATATTTGTTACATCATGCAGAACGATCGGAAGGGAGGACGCGGTGTGTTCAATATGGACATCGGCGAGCTGCTGCTCGTACTGCTGATCGCTTTTCTGGTCGTTGGTCCGAAGGATCTGCCCAAGGTCGCCCGCTGGGTCGCGCGGCAGGTGAAGAAGCTCAAGCGTCTGGTGGACGACGTCAAGACCGAGACGGGCTGGGATGAATTCGCCAAGGAGCTGAAGGACACAAAGGCGGACGTGGAAAAGACCGTGCGCGAGGCGGACATCGGGGAAGAACTCCGCGAGGTCTCACAGACGCTGAAAAAGGAAACGGACGCGCTGCAGCAGGACCTTGACCACGCTGCGGCAGCGGTCAATGATGCAATGAAGAAAGAATAAGCCCGACGACGTCGGAGCGATGGAGGTGCGTATTATGTTTGGCGGACGCGTGAATATCTGGGAGATCCTGCTGATCGTCGTGCTGGCGCTGGTGATCTTCGGTGGCAGCAAGCTCAAGGGCGTCGGCGCTGCGCTGGGTCAGAGCATCCGTGAGTTCAAGAAGGAGCTCAAGGCGGACGAGACGGAAAAGAAGGAAGACAAGGCCGAGTGATCCATCGGTCTCCTGTAAGGGAGGGTATGCATGGACAATCAGGATAAGCGGCAGTCCATCCTTGAACATCTCACGGCGCTGCGCAACATGCTGGTCATCAGCGCGATCGTGCTGCTGGTCGCCTTCACGGTGATCTTCAGCTTCGGTGCGGATACCCTGATCAAGCTGCTGCAGCAGCCCATTCTGGAGCGCGGTATCTCCATGATCAGCATCGAGCTGACCGAGCCGCTGCTGACGAAGATCAAGATCTCGCTCATCGCCGCGGCGGTCGTGTCCTGCCCGGTGATCATCTGGCAGGTCTGGCGGTTCATCAGCCCTGCGCTGTACCGGAACGAGAAGCTGGCCTTCTGGCTCATCTTCCTGGCGACGGTGGTGCTGTTCCTGCTGGGCGTGGTGTTCTGCTACGGCGCGGTGTATGTGCTGACGGTGGAGTTCTTCATCGCCATGGGCGACGGTTTGGGCATGATGACCCCGACGCTGGGTGCGTACATCGATTATCTGTTCAGTTTCGTCGTGCCCTTCGGCCTGGCCTTTGAGCTGCCGGTGGTGCTCTATATCACCACGAAAATGGGGCTGACCAACTATCAGATGCTGGCCAGCAAGCGCAAGTACATCGTCCTTGGCGTGGCGATCGTCGCTGCGATCCTGACGCCGCCGGACGTGGTGTCGCAGATCATGCTGATCATCCCGATCCTGCTGCTCTTTGAGGTGGGTCTGCTGATCACCCGCATCGTCAAGCCGAAAACGAAGGAAACCGAAGAAGAATGATCCCACAGATCCATCCTGCACTGCGCGGGATGGATCTTTTGGCAAGTTTGAATAAAGTACAACAGATGTACAACCACTGGGCCCATATCTGTGCTATAATGTTCCAAACCGATTTGTACAGGAGGCATGACAATATGGATTACCGCACTTATCTGCGTTATCAGCCCGATGAGAACGGGTACTTCGGCGAATACGGCGGCGCGATCCTGCCCGAGGAGCTCAAGGCTGCCATGGCGGAGATCACCGAGGCATATCATACCATCGCCCAGAGCGCTCAGTTCGTCAACGAGCTGCGCCGCATCCGCAAGGATTTCCAGGGCCGTCCCACGCCTGTGTACCACTGCGAGCGTCTCAGCCGGAAGATCGGCGGCGCGCAGATCTATGTCAAGCGCGAGGACCTCAACCACAGCGGCGCGCACAAGCTGAACCACTGCATGGGCGAGTGTCTGCTGGCCAAGTATATGGGTAAGAAGAAGGTCATCGCGGAGACCGGCGCGGGTCAGCACGGCGTGGCGCTGGCGATGGCGGCGGCGTTCTTCGGCC
>SVGU01000096.1 GCA_015056155.1 Clostridiales bacterium | reverse complement strand
ACGCCTATGCGGAAATGGCCAAGACCATGACCAAGGACGGCGTGTACGGCACCCATTACCACACCTGGCTGTCTGCGGTCGCCAACTGGGCCGTGTGTGACGGCGTGAACACCCTGGCTGACGGTCAGTACGACGACCTGGCTTACTTCTACAACCTGTACAAGGATCTGGAAGAGTCCGGCGCCTGCATGGCCTACAGCGAGCTGAAGGCTGCCGGCCTGCACTACTCCGCCGCCTTCGCCAACGGCAACGTCGCCATGATGCCCATGGGCTACTGGTACGTGTCCACCCTGATCGGCTACCAGAACGACGGCACCTGCAACTTCAACTGGGGCATCACCGCTGTTCCCCATGCTGAGGGCGTGGCCGCTGGTTCTTCCTTCGGCAACCTGACCGGCGTGATGATGAACAAGAAGGCCGCCAACAAGGACGCTGCCTGGACCTACATCTCCTGGCTGTGCGGCGTGGAAGGCTCCAAGGCCACCGCTTCCACCGGCGCCCGTCCCGCGTGGGTTTCTGAGGACGTTGCCAGCAGCATGGCTTCTGTTGCCGGCTTCCCCGCTGACGAGGCTTCCAAGGCTGCCCTGCTGCCCTCCTACGTGGCGGTGGAATGGCCTGTGGTCGATCGCCTGAGCGAGATCAAGCCCATCGTGGAAGAGACCCACACCCTCATCATGACCGGCGAGCTGGACGTTGAGGAAGGCATCGAGGAAATGAACGAGCGCTATGCCGAGCTGTTCGAGTAATCCCGCTCGATGAAGCTTCATCCCATAGCATAGGTCACGGGCGGGAAAAGCAGTGCTTCGGCTCCTGCTCTTCCCGCCCGGTTTCTGTTTCATGCGGATGAAGGCGCACGCGAGCCGGCGGCGCGGGCCGTCGTTTCGCGCGCGTCTTCACGGACGCAGCCGTACATTGGATCATTGATCAGCTTGAAAGGGGTGCATCATCCTTATGGCACAGGCAGCTGCAGCGAAAAAGCGGCGCATGAGCAAACTGGAACGAAAGAACACGCTCATCGCCTATTCCTTCATTGCGCCGAACTTCCTTGGCTTTGCGATCTTCACGCTCGTCCCGGTGGTATTCGCGGTCCTGCTGTCCTTCATCAGCTGGAACGGCGGCGCGCTGGATACGATGAAGTGGGTCGGGCTGGAAAACTATGCCGAGATCTTCAACATCGACAAGGTGATCGACAAGTTCGCCGACGGCATCGCTGCGGTCCAGGCGGGTGACGCGGACTGGAACAAGCTGATGGAGAAGAACTTCCTGTACTTCTTCAACCGTGTGGATTTGGGCATCGCGCTGAAGAACACGGTCTTCTTCACCGTGGTGACGGTGCCGCTGACGCTGGTGTGCTCCATTGCGCTGGCGATCGCGCTGAACAAGGCGGTCAAGGGCGCGGTGGCTTTCCGGACGATCTTCTTCTTCCCCTATGTCGCCTCCATGGTGGCCATCTGCGTGTGCTGGAACTTCATGCTCATGAAGGACGGCCCCATCAACCAGCTCATCATGGGACTGGGGATCAACTTCAACAAATCGTGGACGGCGGACAGCACCATGGCCATGTGGGCGATCATTCTGGTGAGCGTATGGCGCAACATGGGCTACTATATGGTCATCTACCTCGCCGCGCTGCAGGGCGTGCCGGTGGAGCTGTACGAGGCCGCGACGGTGGACGGTGCGAGCAAGTGGCAGCAGTTCCGCAACGTGACCCTGCCCCAGCTCAAGCCCACCACCTTCTTTGCCTCCATCATGATGATCATTTCCTGCTTCAAGATCTATGACGTGGTCGCCATCATGACCGAGGGCGGCCCCGGCCGGAGCACGAAGATGCTCGTCACGTATATTTACGAATCGGCGTTTTCCAAGATCAACTACGGTCAGGCCAGCGCGATCTCCATGGTGCTGCTGCTCATCGTGCTGACGATCACCATCATCCAGTTTGCCAGCGAAAAGAAATTCGCCAACGATTAAGAAAGGAGGCCTTCATTCATGAGTCAGACGATTTCTGCGTCCCCCGTGCGGCAGATCCGCAAGGATAACCCCATGCTGGCGCTGGTCGGCAAGATCCTGCTGTATATCGTGCTCACTGCGGTGGCGGTGTTCACGCTGATCCCCTTTGTGTGGATGATCTCCTCCTCCCTGAAGCTGGACCGCGAGGTGTTCGTGTATCCCATCCGCTGGATCCCGGAGACCTTCCATTGGGAGAACTACTCCCTCATCTGGCAGAAGGTGCCGCTGTTGACCTATTTCAAGAACACGGCCATCATCGCGCTTGCGGTGACCTTCCTGCAGACGCTGACCTCCTCTTTCGCCGCCTACGCCTTTGCCAAGCTGCGCTTCAAGGGGCGCGATGTGCTCTTCATGGCCTATATCGCCACCATTGCGGTGCCGTGGCAGGCGTATATGCTGCCCCAGTTCATCATGATGCGCTCCATGGGCCTCTATGACACGCTGGTGGCCATGATGGTGCTGCAGGCGTTCAGCGCCTTCGGCGTGTTCCTGATGCGCCAGTTCTACCAGTCCGTCCCCACCGACCTGTGCGAGGCGGCCCGCATTGACGGCCTGAGCGAATACGGCATCTGGGCGCGCATCATGCTGCCCCTGTCCAAGGCGGCCATCGCGACCCTGGTCATCTTCACCTTCGTCGGCACGTGGAACGACTACATGGGCCCCATGATCTACCTGACCCGCGACGTCAACAAGACCGTGCAGGTGGGTCTGCGCCGCTTTATCCAGGAGAACTCCAGCGACTACCACCTGATCATGGCGGCGTCCCTGTGCTCCCTGCTGCCGGTGTCCGTCGTGTTCCTGTCGCTGCAGAAGTACTTCATCGAGGGCATCGCCACCTCCGGCCTCAAGGGCTGATATCCCACAAAGCAAAGGAATGACAGGCATGAATGATGTTTCCCGCAACCCGGTGCGCACCCGGCAGGACCTGATCGACGCTGCGCTGCAGCTGATCGCGCCCCTGACCCGCTGCCTGACCCCGGGGAAGGCGCGGCTGATGCTGGGCAATACCGGCGCGAGCTACCCGGAGGGCGTGGCGGGGATGGAGGGCTTTTCCCGCGTGCTGTGGGCGCTGGTGCCGATGCTGGCGGGCAAGTGCCCCGAGGCGGAGCCTCTGTGGGCCGTCTGGCGCGAAGGGCTGATCCACGGGACCGACCCGGAGCATGAGGAATACTGGGGCGATATCGGCCCCTTCGACCAGCGCATGGTGGAGATGGCCGTGATGGGCATGGCGCTGTGCCTGATCCCCGACCGGTTCTATCATGAGCTGACCCCGGCGCAGCAGGAGAACCTCTGGCGCTGGCTGGATCAGATCAACCGGCACGAGATGCCGAAAAACAACTGGCAGTTCTTCCGCATCCTGGTCAACATCGGCTTCATGAACGTCGGCCGCCCGGTGAATGAGGAGCGGCTGCGCAGCGACCTGGACGACATGGAAGGCCACTACGTCGCCGACGGCTGGTACTTCGACAAGGCGACCCAGCGGGATTACTATACCCTGTGGGCGTTCCACTACTATGGCCTGGTGTACGCCCGGGTCATGGAGCAGTGCGACCCGGAGCGGGCGGCGCGGTTCCGCGAGCGGGCGCGGCTGATCCTGTCCCGGTTTGCCTGCTGGTTCGACCGGGAAGGGCGCGGGCTGCCCTATGGCCGCAGCCTCACCTACCGCTTCGCCCAGAGCAGCTTCTTCAGCGCCTGTGCCCTGTCCGGCGTGACGGACGAGGCGATCGGCTGGGGCGAATTGAAGGGCCTGCTGCTGCGGAACCTGCGCTTCTGGTTCCGGCAGCCCATTTTTGACCGCGACGGCGTGCTGACCATCGGCTACGGCTACCCCAACCTGATCATCTCCGAGGGCTACAATGCCCCCGGCTCCCCCTACTGGGCGATGAAGGTGTTTGCGGTGCTGGCGCTGCCACAGGAGCATCCCTTCTGGCAGGCGGAGGAGAAGCCGTACACGCCCCCGGAGGTCCTGTGCGACGAGCAGGTGCGCCTGCTGCTGACCCGCGACAGGGACAACCGGCAGGTCATCGCCTACACCGCCGGCAACCATGCCTACGAGCACATGCACGAGGACGAGAAGTACGAGAAGTTCGCCTATTCCAGCCAGTTCGCCTTCTCCGTGGTGAAGGAGGCGGGCACGCTGGGTAAGGGCGCGTTTGACTCCATGCTGGCCGTGAAGAGCGGGAAGGACCTCTGGCACGCCCGCAGCGGCTGCGACAGCTTCTCGCTGACGGAGAAGGAGGTCGCCTTCACCTGGCGGCCGGTGGACGGTGTGCAGATCGAGAGCCGGATCATCCCCGTGGGCATGTGGCACGTGCGCAGGCATGTCATCACCTCCGACCGTCCGCTGGAGGGTGCGGAGGCTGCCTTTGCCGTCCCGCGGGACATGCCGGGCAAGCGACTGTGCGACCGCATCGCGACCGTCTGCGAGGCGGATGACAAGATGGCGGCGGCCCACGGCGTGCAGGGCAGCACGGCGATCCATGCCATCCGCGGCTACGAGCGCGGACAGGTGCTGTATCCCGAGGCGAACACCAATCTGATGCATTCCCGGACGGTGATCCCGACGCTGCATGCGACGATCCCTGCCGGTACGACCACCCTTGTCTGCGCTGTGTTTGCCGATGCGGGAGATGCGGCGCCGGAGGGGATCCCTGAGGAGGTGCTGCGCATTGCGCAATCATGCTGACGAGGTCTTTCAGCGGATCGTCGCGAAGTTCCGCAGGAGCGTTCCTGTGGCGGCGGAGATGGGGATCCTGCCCTACAAGAGCGAGAACGGAACGTGGATCTCATCCCCCTATGACGGCAATTCCTGGTGGACGGGCGGCTTCTGGCCGGGACTGATGTGGCAGCTCTTTGCCGCCACGAAGGACGAAATGTTCCGCACGGAGGCCCGCCGCGCCCAGGACATGCTGACGGCGGAATTCCGCACCTATGACCTGCTCAACCACGACACGGGCTTCATGTACCTGCTCTCCACCGGCGCGGATTACAAGCTCCATCACGCTTCAGACCCCGCCGGCAGCAGACAGGCGCGGACGGATACCCTCCATGCCGCGAGCCTGCTGATGGGCCGCTTCAACCCGGTGGGCTACATCCGCGCGTGGAACGAGAAATACAAGATGGGCTATGCGATCATCGACTGCATGATGAACCTGAGCCTGCTGTTCTGGGCGAGCCGGGAAACGGAGGATCCCCGCTTTGCCAACGCGGCGAGGATCCATGCCGACATGACGCTGCGGGAGTTCGTCCGCCCGGACGGTTCGGTCAGCCACATCATCGAGATCGACCCGGCCACGGGCGCGCGGGTCGCGGAGCATCCCGGACAGGGCTATGCGCTGGGCAGCAGCTGGTCGCGCGGTCAGGCCTGGGGCCTGTACGGCTTCACGCTGGCCTACATCAACACGAAGGATGAACGCTATCTGAACGCGGCGAAGCGCATTGCGGCCTATTTCGTCGCCCACATCCGCCCTGACGGCCTGACCGACTGCGACTTCTGCCAGCCCGAGGGCGAGGAGCGCATCGACAACATCGCCGGCGCCTGTGCGGCCTGCGGCCTGATGGAGCTGGCCAGGGTGACCGGGGACGATCAGTGGCAGGCGGCGGCGGAACGGCTGGTGGACGGCCTGATCGACCACTGCTGCGACTGGTCGGAGGACCGCTGCGGCATCCTGACCCACTGCACCGCCAGCTATCACGACGACGGCGCGGGCCGCCATACCAACATCACCTACGGCGACTACTTCCTCGTGGAGGCCATCGCCAAGCTGAACGGGACCGACCCGATGCTCTGGCTGTAAGGAGAAGACGATGATCACCATCACGGCAAAAACGGCGGCCGGCGAGGTGCTGGCGCAGGCCAGCCATGCCAGCGAAGCGCTGCTGCGCATCGACCGCACCTATGAAGACGGCGACTGCATCGAGATCGTCAGCGATGAGAAGCACCTGATCGTCCAGATGGACGCGACCATCCTTCCGGGCGAGGTGTACCTGCCCGGGGGACGCATGACATGGCGCGTCCCCGCCGGGGAGCACCGGCTGGCCTACTGCCCGGTGGCCTTCACGGGGCCGCGGCATATCGTCACTGCTCGGCAGATGACGGAGGCGGAGGTTTCCGCCCGCCGCAACATCGCCTGCAACCCCTCCGACCTGCGGGGTGAAACGGACTTCTACCCCCACTGCACCGCCAACGTGGAGACCCGCAACGAGGCGTGCTTCTGCGCCCGCAATGTCATCGACGGCATGCGTCACAGCGATTACCACGGGGAGTGGCCCTTCCAGAGCTGGGGCATCGGCGCCCGTGAGGACGCGTGGTGCCTGCTGGACTTCGGCCGGGAGGTCGAGGTGGACGAGATGGCGCTGACGCTGCGGGCGGATTTCCCCCATGATGCGTACTGGGTCGCCGGGCATGTGGCGCTCTCTGACGGCGCAGAGATTGCCTTCGACCTGGAAAAGACCGGCGACAGGCAATACATCCCGCTGGGGCGGCACACCGTCCGCTGGATGCGGCTGGAGCGGATGCAGAAGAGCGACGACCCCTCTGCATTCCCGGCGCTCATCGAGTGGGAGGTTTTCGGACAGGACCGCTGAGGCGGATCAGCAGATCGGATCATATGGGCCGGGCCTTCTGCATGGAGGAACGGCCCATTTAATTTTGCGCAATATGTGCGGCGGACGGTAGGATTTCGGGCACGGACAGCGAATATTCCCCATCATCATGAGGCAGCATGCTGCCGGGAAGGATGCAGACAATGTTTATCAAGGGATTTACCTATGGCTTCGACGGCCGCCGGGGCGCTTATCAGACGGAGGAGGCTGCGGCCTCGATCGAGCGGCTGGCCGGGCTGGGCGGCGACTGGGCGGCGCTGGCTTTCGTCATCCGGCAGGATCACTATTATTCCACGCAGATCCGCCTGGACTATCGCTACACCGTGACGGACAAGGACGTGACGACCGCCGTCAACCGCCTGCACGCGCAGGGGCTGAAGGTCTGCATGAAGCCCATGGTCAACAGCGCCGACGGGGTGTGGCGCGCCCATATCGGCTTCCCGGAGAAGGACTGGGGCGAGCAGAACGAGTGGAACGAATGGTTCAGCAGCTACACGGCGTTCCTGTGCCACTATGCGGAGATCGCGGAGGAGACCGGGTGCGAGATGTTCTGCGTGGGCTGCGAGATGCTGGGCACGGAGCATAAGGTGGACTTCTGGCGCAAGGCCATCGAGGCGGTGCGCAAGGTCTATCACGGCCCGCTGGTGTACAACACCAACCACGGCAAGGAGTTCGGCGTGCAGTGGTGGGATGCGGTGGACTACATCGGCACCTCGGCATACTACCGCGTGGCGGACGTGCCCGGCGAGAGCATGGAGAACATGCGCGCCCGCTGGGAGGCACAGAAGGAGCGCCTGGCGGAGCTGTCGCGCGCCAACGGAAGCAAGCAGATCATCTTCATGGAGATCGGCTGCCGCAGCGCCCGCGGCTGCGCGATGATGCCCTACGACTTCACCCACCGTGAGTTCCCCTACGACGAGGATGAGCAGGCGAACTTCTATGAGTCCTGCCTCAGCGCGATGTGGGACGAGCCCTGGTTCGCGGGCTGCTTCTGGTGGGACTGGTACACCTTCCTGCCCAAGCGGGACCCGGAGATGGGCTTCTCCATCGTGGGCAAGAAGGCGGAGCGCGTCGTGAAGGAATGGTATGCCAGGGAGCGCTGAGAAGCGTATCTGCGCCTTCTGACGGAAAAACCAGGCGGTCAACCAAAAGCAGCAAGCCATGCCCGTGCGTATGGCCTGCTGCTTTTTCGATTTTGACGAATGGAGAATCAATGTGGAGTTGTAAGAGGAAGGAAAACAAAACCGGGAATTGAAAGCCGTACACCACTCTCAATTCCGAATTCCGAATTCCTAATTCCGAATTCACAATACTTGGTGCTGCCATGAAAAAGCCGCCGCTCCCGGAAAGGAACGGCGGCTGTATCTGTCTGTGGATGATGCGGTTACTTGGCGATGAAGTTGACCAGACGGCCGGGGACGAAGATGACCTTGGAGACGGTCTTGCCGGCGAGGATCTTCTCCACCTCGGGGACCTTGACCAGCTCAGTCTCGGCGGCTTCGCGGGTCATGTCGGCGGGGATCATGATGCGGCCGCGGATCTTGCCGCAGACCTGCACGGCGATCTCCACCTCGGACTTGACCAGCGCCTTCTCGTCCCACTGGGGCCACTGCGCATGGGCCAGCTCGCCCTCGCAGCCCAGCAGCTGCCACATTTCTTCGGTCATGTGGGGCGCGACGGGGTTCAGCAGCGCCAGCAGCGTCTTCAGTTCCGCCTTGTTGACGGAGCCGATGGCGTAGATCTCGTTCACCAGCGTCATCATCTGGGCGATGGCGGTGTTGAACTTCATGGCCTCGAAATCCTCGGAGACCTTCTTGATGGTCTCGTGCATGGAGTAGCGGAGCTTGTCGGAATACTCCTCGCCCTCCACCATCATCTCCTGCAGGCGCCAGACGCGGTCGAGGAACTTGCGGCAACCCTTCGCGCCGTTGGTGGACCACGGGATCGCCTGGTCGAAGGCGCCCATGAACATCTCATACAGGCGGAAGGCGTCCGCGCCGATGTCGTCGATGATGTCGTCCGGGTTCACCACGTTGCCGCGGGACTTGGACATCTTCTCGCCGTCGGTGCCCAGGATCAGGCCCTGCGCGGTGCGCTTCATGTAGGGTTCGGGGCAGGAGACCTCGCCCAGGTCGTACAGGAACTGATGCCAGAAGCGGCTGTACAGCAGGTGACGGGTCACGTGTTCCATGCCGCCGTTGTACCAGTCAACGGGCATCCAGTAGTCGAGGGCTTCCTTGGAGGCGAAGGCCTCGTTGTTGTGGGGATCGCAGTAGCGCAGGAAGTACCAGGAGGAACCGGCCCACTGGGGCATGGTGTCCGTCTCGCGCTCGGCGTCCGCGCCGCACTTGGGGCACTTGCACTTCACGTAGCTCTCGATGCGGGCCAGGGGGGACTTGCCGTCGGTGCCGGGCTGGAAATCCTCCACCTCGGGCAGCTGCAGGGGCAGCTCCTCATAGGGCACAGCCACCACGCCGCAGTGCGGGCAGTGCACCAGCGGGATGGGCTCGCCCCAGTAGCGCTGGCGGTTGAAGGCCCAGTCCTTCATCTTGTACTGCACGCCGGCCTTGCCGCAGCCGCGCTTTTCGATCTCGAG
>SVGU01000095.1 GCA_015056155.1 Clostridiales bacterium | reverse complement strand
TTTGATGGATTTCTCCCCGAGAAATCCATCAAACAGTTCACTCAACCAGCAAAGGACCCCAAAAACAAACACGACCACTGCGCCACAAAGGACAGCACCGGCATCTCACCGGCAGTCCCCACACCCCACACGCCCCACAACGCCTTTGATGGATTTCTCCCCGAGAAATCCATCAAACAGTTCACTCAACCAGCAAAGGACCCCAAAAACAAACACGACCACTGCGCCACAAAGGACAGCACCGGCATCTCACCGGCAGTCCCCACACCCCGCACGCCCCACAACGCCTTTGATGGATTTCTCCCCGGGAAATCCATCAAACAGTTCACTCAACCAGCAAAGGAGCCGAGAATCAAACATGCCCACCGCGCCGCACAGGACAGCACCGGCATCTCACCGGCAGCCCCCACACCCCGCCTCCACCTCATCCGTCTTCGCCTCCGGCGAATCCACCTTCCCCTCGAGGGGAAGGCTTTTCTGCTGCCCCGACCGGGTTTTCACTTGTGGAAGGTGTTTCTGTCGCTGCGTCACAAAAGCGCGCCCGCGCACCACCCGAAGGCAGCGTGCAGGCGCGCATGATTGATATGTTCTGACACGTAAACGGGACAGATTCGCTCAGTTTTCATTGACGTCGTCCATGTATTCCACGAGCTGCCTGTGGCGCTTCAGCTTCGGCACGAAGCGCATCACCTTCTCCAGCAGCAGCGCATGCTGTTCCTCCGGTACCGCGTCCGCCTCCGGCACCGGTTCGTCCGTCAGGTGAAGCAGATGCGCCAGGCACTTCAGTTGCGCCGGGGTGAAGGTGTTGTGCAGGCGGTTGAGCAATCGCACCTCCGCGCGCTCCATCTGGGACGCGGCGAAATGGCTGACGCCCCGCTGTGCGGCGTCCTGCTGCGCCAGGGACATCAAATGCGCGCAGATCAGTTCGCCCTCGCGGTAGCCGTGACGGGACAGACGCTCCTCCATGCGGCGCGCATCCTCGAAATACAGGCCGAGATAGTCCGTTTTCAGGACGTTCTCCGGCACTCCGCCGCATTCCCCCATGAGGTCCGCGACCCGGCGGAACCGGTGGGCTCCCGTAAAGACCAGCGGCGGCGCGTCCTCGCAGGAGCGGTCCACAGCGTAGACCGTCAGGCAGTCCAGCGACACGCTGCGGCGGATGAACCCGGGGCCGAACAGTCCGGCCGCCGCGCTCTGCACATTCACGCCCCACGACGGGCCCACATCGAAAACCTCCGTGGTGAACGCGCTGTCCGTCACCGACATCACGGCCGCCGTGCCCTGCGCCATCAGGACATGCGCCTCATCCTCCGGCGAGCCCGGCAGATGCGCCGGTTCGACCGGGCGGATCTCCTCCGCGCCGGCTGCCTTTGCCTTCTCCGGCGCGGTGTATACGCCGGTGATCCGTCCGTCCTGGTATGCCAGATATACCGTCATTGGATCCCTCCCTGCCCTGTCATCCCCGCCAGCTTGCCCGCCCGGCGAACCGGGTCTGGACATGGCGGAAGCCTGCTTCCTCGTAGATGCGCCGGGGCGTATCGCCGTCCGGCCAAAGCACGCAGTCCACGCCGGTCTCCCGGCAGTGCTGCACGAAAGCATGGGTCAGCGCCCGTCCGGCGCCCCGTCCCCGCGCCTGCGGAACCACCAGCAGATAGTCGATCCGGCAGACGTTCTCCGCATTCACATGGCCGTAGATCATGCCCACCGGCTTTTCCTGCGCATAGCAGACGAAGCACCATGTGCCGGGGTTTTGCATCTGCCGCCGGACCACGGGGATCTCCCAGGGTTCGCCCGCGGCGGCGAAGATCTCCGTGCCGAAGCGCTCCTGCCACTCAGTCTCCCGGACAACTGTCAGGCCCGGCGCAGGGACGATCGCGCTGCGTTCGGTCAGCGCCATGTAGTGCTGCTCCTCCAGCCAGCTGCGGTAGCCCGCCGCCGCCAGCTCGTCTGCGATCTCCCCGAACCACCCATCGTCCAGAATGGACTGGTAGATCACCGGATGCAGCCCCCGGGAGAGGTAGAAGTCCGTGATCTCCCGGAGGATGGCGGGCAGATCGTGCGCCCGGCTGCGCCATATCAGCGCATGGTTGCTGTCGTAGGAATCGCGGTTGTCCCCGTTGTGGAACAGAACGCCCCACGGACGCTCCGTCATCCCGGTGAATTCCCGGGGAAACATGTCCTCCTCCCGGAGGAATCGGGTCAGCTCCACCGTCATTCCCCCATCATCCACGGAATGACCTTGGCGATCTCCTGATCCCAGAAGCTCCACGCATGCACCGCATCCGGCTCCTCGTGGCTCGTCACGTCCCAGCCATGCTTCTTCAGCGCCGGCACGAACTTCTGGTGATGCCCGAAGAGATAGTCCGCCGTGCCGCAGGAGACATACAGCCGGGGCTTGTTTTCCGCCTCCGCGTTGACCTTCATCATGTGGAACAGGTCGCAGTCCGTGCCGCGCACCGCGCTGCGGCCGAAGATACGGTCCCAGTCGCCCTTCTTGCGCTGCGCCATGGTCACGATGTCCACCGCGCCGGAGAAGCTCGCCGCCGCACCGAAGCGCTCCGGGTGATTCAGCGCCAGCTTCATCGCGCCGTAGCCGCCCATGGACAGGCCCGCGACGAAGGTGTCCTCCGGCTTGTCCGAGATGCGGAAGAAGCGCTGCATCTGGGCCGGCAGCTCCTCGGACACATAGTCCCAGTACTTCTCGCCGTGCACCTCATTACAGTAGAAGGAATGGTTGACCGCCGGCATGATGATGGCCAGGTTGTGGCTGGCCGCATAGCGCTCCACAGAGGTGCGCCGCTGCCAGATGGTCTGATCGTCCGAGTAGCCGTGGAGCAGGTAGAGCACCTTGGGCAGCGCCTCCTTTGCGGACGCCTCCACGCCGATGCCCTGCGCGTTTTCCGGCAGGATCACGTCGACCGAGGACGCCACGTTCAGCGCCCGGGAAAAGAAATTCACATGCAGAAGAGCCATTTTGCGATTCCTCCTTGCCAAAATATGCAGTTGAACAAAACACGACCTGAGCTGATAATAGCACAGGTCGTTTCGCCGGTCAAGCGGCAGTTCATTCCCCGGGAACCGGATCCGCGGGCAGGATGGGCGCGTCGTTCACCGTCGCCGCAGCCAGCAGCGCATCAATGAGTGCCTCCGCCTTCGCCGCGTCGCCCGCCATGTCGTAGCCGGAGAGGATCAGCAGCTCGCCCTGCATGGCGGTCTGCCACAGCACCATCACCGTCACCTGATCGATCAGGGCGCCGTTCATGCCCTCCAGCGCCTCAGGGGTCACGGCCTTCAGGCCATGGAAGCCCGCCGTCAGCGTCAGCGGCACGCCGGACTGCGCCTGCGGGGCATACTGCGACATCAGGCGGCGCAGCTCGGCCGCATGGTCGGATTCCGTGTCCGGGACGCGGCTGATCACCGTGGCGACCACGCGGGTCGTACCGTTTTCGTGCACATAGACCACGCTTGCACCGCCCGCGCCCTCCGCCGCCGTCACGCCCTGCGGCGCCGCAATGACAAAGGGGACAAGGAACTCCGCCGTCTCCGCCCACGCGGGCATGCACAGCAAAACCGCCATCAGCAGCACGATCAGCTTCTTCATCGTCATTCCCTCCATTTCTGCCTTCATGATACCCCATCGCAGGGCGGCTTGTCAACGTCACATTGTAACAACTGCGCAGGCGCGGCGGCCCCTGCCTTGACATCCCCCTGCGCGGATGCTATCATGGGCATACCACACTGCCGGAAGGGAGGGAACCGCCATGCGCATCGTCGTTGCCGTCGCGCTGCACAAGCCGTCGCCGCTGCCGCAGGATGCGCTCTATCTGCCCGTGCAGGCGGGCGCGGCGCTCCATCCGCCCGTTCCCGGCGCACTCCCGGACGATTCCGGACAGCACATCAGCCCCCGCAATCCCCTGTACTGCGAGCTGACGGCCCACTACTGGCTGTGGAAGCAGTCGGACGCAGAGGGCTGCGGTCTGTGCCACTACCGGCGGTACTTCACCCGGCGGCCCTTCGCCCGCTCGCTGTCCGGCGTGCTGGGGGAAAAGGAGGCAGCCGCCCTCCTGCAGGATGCGGACGCGATCGTCCCCTTCCCCCGCCTGTATCTGATCGAAACCAACGCCAGCCACTTCGCCCATGCCCACGGCGCGGCGCCCCTTGCCCTCGCCCGCGAGACCGTCAGGCGGCAGTGCCCGGCGTATCTGCCCGCCTTCGACCGGGTGATGAAGCGCCGCTGGGGCAGGCGGTTCAACATGCTCATCATGCGCCGGGCATGCTTCAACGCCTATTCCGCCTGGCTGTTCGGCATCCTCGGCGAGGTGGAGGAGCAGCTGGGCAGCGGCGCGCAGGAGCGCATCCTCGGCTTCCTGGCCGAGCGGCTGCTGGACGTATGGCTGGAGCACGAGCGGCCCCGGCTGCGCCAGCTGCGCGTTATGCACACGGAGAGCCAGCACTGGCCCAGGAAGATCGCCGGCTTCCTGAAGCGCAAATTCATGACAAAATGTAAATAATCCCTTCCGTTCCGGAACGTTTGGGCAGCGCGGCTGCGTTATATATGGTAGAGTATCCTTTTTTCTGGGGAGGTCCGGCCATGAAACGCACCGCGCTCCTTTTTATTCTTCTGTCATGCCTGTTTTTCCTGCCTGCGCAGGCAGAATCTCTCCCGGAGGGCTACGCGCCGGTCACGGTCATCACGAAGGGCGATTTCCAAATGGCGCTGGCGGATGCGCCGGAGGGCTCGCGGGTCTTCATCGGCAGCATCCGGGACAAAGACGGCTGGCATCATACCATATCGACCCCCGTGCCGCAGGGGGCGGTGCTCTTCGCCGAGTCCGGCGCGAGGGACCCCTATGCGGTGCTGGCCTTCCCCCACCCGCAGGTACAGGACGGCGCGTGGGTGGAGCACTTCATCGCCCCCGCCGGCGGCCGCTGGGACATGGTCCTCCGGGAGGACGGGCAGTCCGAGGTCTACACGGTGGATGACCCGTCCGCATGGGAGGTCTGCATGACCGCCTGCGGCAGCGAGGAGATCTCGTATCGCGCCGACCAGCTCTGGGGCCTCCACGGCCTCATCTATTACGGCAGGTTCACCCTGTCCCGGGATGTGACGCAGGTGGATTGGCCCGGTCTGCCGACGAGCTTCCGCGAGGCGATGGCGCTCACGGACGCGACCGGCATGGAGAAGAAGAACGCCCTGTGGGAATGGGAATCCGGCGAATCCGACACGCCCAGGGAGCCCGACCCCGCCCTCGCCGCCTTCGTCGGGGCGCATCTGCCGGGCTATTCCGCCTGGGACGGCGAGGTCAGCGGGCACGCCGCCGTGCTGCTGGCGGACGATGCGCAGGGCACGCGCTACCTCATCACCGGCGAAGGGGACGGCACAGCCTGGCGCTTCTCCGTCAGCCAGCCCCTCCCCGCCGGCACGGAGATCGCCGCCGACCTCGAATGGGACAGCGCGGAAATGTACATCCCCCTGCCCCGGGAGAAGCAGCGGCGCTATGAGGGCCTGCGGGAGCTCCTTGTCGGGCTCGTGCGGGAGCCGGAGACCGGCGCGTGGCGCATCGCCCATGTGAACACGGGCATGGAGATCCTGACCATCGAGGAGTGTGCCATTTCCAGGGACATCGGCCCGGTGTATTACGGCACCCCGCTGATCGACGCCGACGCTGCCCAGACCGACTGGAACGCCCTGCCCCACAATCAGGAGGCGGCGATGGATTGCGTGGACACCTCCGCCTGGCGCATCGCTGCCGCCGCGCCCACGCTGCTGCATGCCTTCGCCGATGCGGACAGCCCAATCCTCGGCCGGTACTTCCCCGGCGCACCCCTGCGCGTGCTGGATGAGCAAAGCGACTGGGTGCAGGTAGAAGTGCTGGACACGGGCTGCACCGGCTGGATGGCGGCGGACGACCTCATCCCGGCCTCGCAGCAGCTCTACCAGCCTTGGGCGGACGATCCCGATCTGCATTCCATTTACTATTGGGACAACCTGTATCCCCTGCCCGAGGCCATCCTGGAGGACGACGACCCCGGCCTCGCCCTGCATGCCGCGCCCCACGCGGAGGCCGCCGCCCCCTTCCCCGTGTCCCATGTGGAATATCTCCGGCTGCTGGGCCTGTGCGCGGAGGGCTGCTGCTACCATGTGTACCACGCCTCCTCCGGCGCGTCCGGCTGGGTGAGTGTGGCGGAAATGCCCCGCATGTATCAGGACACGGCCTTTATCGCCAGCCATGTGCCGGGCTACGTCCAGGATCACCTCCACCAGACGGTCTACATGGGCGAGACCACCGTGATGGCGCTGGTGCATCTGCCGGGGCAGCACCCGGAAAACGGCGGCAGCATGCGCTTCATGGGCGCGGTGCTGGCGGACGGCGCTTGGCAGGTGACGCTCAGCGCGCCCTTCCCGGCGGGGCTGTGGCCGTCCATCGACACGTATCACGCCGGGGACGGGACGATCGCCGTGTCCTTCCTCCACCCGGAGCTGTTCGCGCAGCATGTCGCCGCGGGCGATGAGGACCCCGACCTGCTGGCGGATCGCATGTACGTGATCGAGCTGCGGGACGGCGTATGGGAGATCGTCACCGTCGGCGGGGAAATGACCGACGCGTTCTACCTGGACGCTCACGCCGTCTGCGACAGCTACGGCTTCGAATTCTGCGGCGACTTCACCTTTTCCCGCGATGTGACGCAGGTGGACTGGCTCGCCTTCCCCACGACGCTGGAGGACGTGCTGGCGCAGACCGACTCCGGCGCATGGTCGGTGCTCTGGGCTGCCGAAAACCTGCGCGCAGAGCCGCAGGGCGAATCGCTGATCCTAGGCCGGTACTTCCCCGGCACATGGGTGCGCCGTCTGGAAAGCCGGGACGGCTGGACACGGGTGCAGCTACCCGGCGGTCTGACCGGCTGGATGGAATCCGACGTGCTGGCCGTAGCGGAATCGGCGCCCTTCATTGCCCGCCTGCCGCAGGTGAAGACCGGTGCAGGCATCGCCGACGTCATGGGCACGTCCGAAGACGGAACGACGCTGCACTGCCGCGACATCCATGACGGCTGGACGGGCTTCATCCCGGCGGCAAACTGCGAGGCATATCCGTACAGCCTGTACTGGCGCGTCTGGCCCATGAACGGCGAGGAAGCCCTCGCGTTGGCCGTCCGGAAGGGCCTTGTGTTCCTCAGCCGCGACACGTCGCTGATGACCCAGCCCGATCCCGGCGCGCTGAACCGGGGGCGCTACGTCCGCGGCGTATGGGCGGAGGTGCTGGAGAGCCGCGGCGAATGGCGGCGCATCCGCATCCACGATTCTGCCGAGGGCTGGGTACCCGCCGACTGTCTGAGCGGCGCCGAAACGCTCCTGCTGCCCCGGCCGCCGGTGATGAAGCTGCGCATGGGCGAGCCAGCCGTGCAGCTCCTCGACGCGCCGCAGGGGCAGGTCATCGCCGAGTACTACACCGACTGGCCCACGTCCGTGACCCTGCTGGGCAACCTCGGGAACGGCTGGTACCACGTCCACGACGGAGCCAGCGCAGGCTACCTCCGCCAGACCGACTGCGAGGGATATCGATGAAACGGATTTTTCTGCTCCTGACGTTCCTCATACTGCTGGGAACGTCTGTCACCGCCGCCTGCGAGATCCCCGGCGAACTGATCCGCCTCGCCGCGCAGCATCATCCGGACTGCACGGTACTGGACGGCATGCTGACAGAAGAAACGGCGCTGCTCCTGCTGGAGAACGCGGACGGTCAGCGGTACCTCGCCGCCGGTACGCTCGAAGGCGGGGACGCCCGGTTCAGCCTGTCCTCGCCCCTGCCGGAGGGCATGCACGCCCGGTTTGAGCCCGCTCTTCCGTGCACAGCCTTCCTCTATTTTGAGCATCCCGACCGTCTGGCGCAGGCGGCCTTCCTCAACCGCCCGGGCTACGCAGACTGCACCTTCCGCATCGACCGGGAGGCAGACGGCTGCTGGCGCGTGACGGAAGCACGGGGCGTGACCTTCGGCGAAACATGCGTTTACGACGGTCATAGCCGCTGCTGCTGGGGCGAGTTCCTCCTGCCCCGGGAGATGTCGCAGGTAGACTGGCTGACCTTCCCGCTGAGCGTGCAGGAGGCCGCCGCCCACATGGACGCCTCCGGCTGGGCGATCGCTGGCTGCACCGTGCCGATGGCGTCCGCCCCGGAAGGCGCGCCGTTCGCCCGCTACAACCCCGGCACGCCCCTGCTGATCCTTGACCGGCGCTCCGGCTGGGTCGAGGTCGCCGTCCTCGGCGGCGTCAGCACCGGCTGGGTCCCGGCGGAAAGTCTGATCACCGGCGCGGCACAGGCGGAAACGCAGTTTCTGACCCTGGACGATCTCCCCCTGCTCCGTCTGGGGCAGCAAGAGCAGACGCTCTCCGTGCTTTTCCACCCGGAGACAGACGTGGTGCTGGCTGTCCTCGACGGCCGGAGGGACAGTTATCTGTCCGTTCTGGGCGTCTGGGAAAGCGGCTGGGTGCATGTGTATGACCGTCGCATTCCCGGCATCGAGGGCTTTGTCCGTCAGGAGGACCTGACCTCCGCGGAGGACGGGCATGGCTGAATGCGGCAGAAATAACGCCCGAATCATATCCATCCCGGAAGGATTTTGCAGATATTCCGCGAATCCTTCCGGGCTATTTATTTTCGCAGAGGTTATCGACATGGCAAAGACACGCGACATGACCCACGGCAGCCCCACAAAGCATATCCTCCTGTTCTGCCTGCCCATCATCGCAGGCAACGCCTTCCAGCAGCTGTATTCGCTGGTGGACTCCTTTGTCGTGGGCCAATTGAGCGTGGATGCGCTCAACGCCGTGGCCTCCGCCGGATGGCTGGACTGGACGGTGCTCTCGCTGGCCATCGGTCTGGCGCAGGGCTTCGGCATCCAGATCGCCCAGTCCTTCGGCGCGGGCAACATCCGCGAGATGCACCGCGCCATCGGCCAGAGCCTGCTGCTGTCCGCCGCCACGGTCGTGACGGTCGAGGCGCTGGCGCAATGCTTCATCTGGCCGGTGCTGGTGCTGCTGGACATGCCGCAGGAGACCATCCGCATGACGGAAACCTATCTGCGCATCATCTACGCCGGACTGCCGCTGGTGATGGGCTTCAACCTCTTCGGCGGCTTCCTGCGCTCGGTGGGCAACAGCTCCACGCCGCTGGTCGCCATGACCATCGCGGCCCTGACGAACATCGTCCTGGACTTCCTGCTGGTGATGCATGCGGGGCTGGGCGTAGCCGGCGCGGCGATCGCCACC
>SVGU01000094.1 GCA_015056155.1 Clostridiales bacterium | reverse complement strand
GCAGCGCGAACATCTCGCCGCCCATCGGCTGGGTTTCCAGCCAGATCTTCTCATACCCGCCGCCCTCCACCAGCACGCGGTCTTCGCCGAAGTGCGTCAGGTTCTTCCGGCATTTCGCAAGCGCCGTGTCATACAGGCGCTGCACAGCTGCGTCATCGGTCTGGAACGTGTATTCCGGCTGGATCAGCTTCATGCGAACTCTCCCCCTATGAAAAAACGGCCTCCGCGCAATACGGAAGCCGTGATGATATTCCTTCCCGCTCAGTCATCCAGCGCCGCCAGCTCCCTGCTCATGCAGATGAGCGTCGCCAGCGCGTTGTTCAGGCGCTTCGCATCGCTGGTGCCGATGCTTTCCGGCCACTGCGCGACCTGCTCGGCAATGCACTGGCGGATATTCTGCGCCATCTCCACGCCGGCCGGCAGCAGCTCCACATTGACGATGCGGCGGTCCCTGTCGCTGCGGACCCGATCCAGCAGACCGCGCTGCTTCAGGCTGTCCAGCAGGGGGGTGATGTTCGGCTTGGCGATCCCCAGCGCACGGCTGATCTGGCCGATGGTCATGCTGCCGCCGGAGAGCATGCACAGGATCTGCACATGGGAAAACGGCATCTCGAACTTCCTGGTGATCGCATCCACGCGCACCAGCCGCTTGGGCAGCAGCGGCAACGCATCGAAGAGATTCCCGGTGATCGCATCGATCAGCGCACTTTCACTCGTCCAGCTTTTCGACATGATAATCAAGCCTCCATGATAAATATAGCCATGAGGACATAACAACAATGAATATCATAGCATATCCAATTCAATTATGCAATGACATTTGTACACAAAAGCATGTGTTTATACTTTCATTTCCAAATACAGCTTTTCCAGCTCTGCCAGACCCTCCGCCTGGGGCATGACCATCCGGGTCAGCAGCTGCTCCATGAAGAACTTATGGAAGCTTTCCACAAATGCAGGAAGCGTGATCAGCGCCTCGGAATGATCCTCATACAGGTCATACCCGGTGTACGCATCCAGCAGCAGAACGCCCTTGTTCTCGTAGAAGGTCATCTCGTTGTGCAGCTCCTTCTCCTCATCCCGGAGAAAATGGATCTGGAAGAAGGGATTCTCCTGCGCCTGCTGCCAGAGGTCGCGGATGATCTCCCGCCGCTCCTGGGGCGTATAGGCGCGCTGGATGAAGAACTGGTCCGTCAGCACGCCGGTCTGCATGAACCGCTTCATCGCCGGGAGGCTGAAGACCAGGTGGGTCGGGCGGTGCTTGCGGCGCATGTTCTCATACCGCGCATCGTGGATCTCCTGCAGCTGCGCCATCAGCGACATCAGCTCGTCGCCGCTGGCGAGCCCGGCCTGCTCAAAGCCGTCCCGGATCGACTGGTAGAGGATCCTGCTGGGGATGCAGTTGAAATGCACATCCGGCTTGACGCTCAGGATCATACCGTCCCGCTCCAGCCATTCGTACTGGGCCGTATAGTTGCTGAAAGCCTCCACGCCGTCCAGCTTTGCCAGCGGCTTGAGCAGCTCCAGCTTCAGGCGGTACCGGTCCAGCAGCAGCTGTACCTGCCCCTCATCCTCGCTGGCGAACCGGTGGAATAATTCGCATCGTCATATTGCAGCAGCTCGTGCCACACGCAGCTTCCGTCATCGCGCAGCTGCATGACGCTGATGACAGAGACGCGGTACAGCGCCGCCATCTGCGGAGGACACCTCTCCTCGTCCACCAGCCGCGCGTTGTACCAGACCTTGCTTAAAAGCGGCAGCACGCCGAGGATGTCGTGCACCACCTGCCTGCCGCTGATGTCCAGGTAGTGCCGGATATGCACGCGGTCCGTGTCGCCGTGCTCCCCCAGCGCCTGCACCAGCAGCAGGGACACATCACGGCTGCAGTTGCCGGTGATCACCACCTCGAGCCGCGCGTCCTCCGCCAGCATTTTCAGCAGCACCTGCAGCGGGAGCTTCTCCTCGCCGCCGCGCCACTTCGTTTCCACATAGTATTCCTGCCGCGGCTTCTGCTCGAACATCGCCCGGCGGAACGCCAGGTCGCTCTGATACTGCTCCAGACCGACCCGCTTGATCTCCAGCGCCGTTTCCAGCTCCGCCCAGCACTCCGCAGGCCACCCGTCGCCGATCGCCTGTCGCAGGCTCTGCAGGAAACGGCTGTCTACCTCAAAGCTCGTGTCGCCCGCAAGGATGCGGAACATGCTGTTTCTGCTGCGGAATCCAACCAGCCGCGCAGCCTCCGAGGCAGACATGCCCGCCCTTTGAAGCTGCCGCTGCAAACAGTCGCCGAAGCTTACCACTTCCTTCATCCTTTGTTACCCGCTCCTTCATGAAGATGAGTCAACGCTCAATAAATCAAATTATGTACAGAATTATATATTTATTTGCAGAATTTGTCAATCAGAAATTCAGAAAGAGATCCATACTTGTGCCGCGGACCAAAAAATGCGCCCTTCCCGCAAAGGAAAGACGCATGGGTATCGGTTGATCTGCTTTTTGGGGGACGTCACGCATCCCGCTGCGCATACACGCCGCCGCACTCCGCCACGAAGGCCACCGGGTCGATGAAGGCAAAGCGCACGCGGTTCAGCTCCTGCCGCTCAAAGCGGACGGACAGCAGCGCCTCCTCCTTCTGCAAGCCCTCGACCGTGACGCAGGTCACCGGCAGCACCGCGAACAGGTCGCGGGCAATGCGCAGCGCCATGCCGGCAAGGTAGCGCTCGGCTTCGGTCTCCATCAGGTCGCTGCGCACGGTGAACGCCGCCCGCAGCTCATCCGCATTCACGGTGGATACGTCCAGCGCCGCCACATAGGGCATCAGGTCAGCCATGGGGTTGGCGGCCTTCAGCACGGTCAGGTACGCCCCCAGCTCGCCGCGCAGCACCGCTGCGGCATGCTGATGGTACATGGCCCACTTCGCCGGGGCGGTCAGGCCGTCGGTCGGGACGGGAGAGGCCAGCGCCTCCGTCCAGTCGATGGGCTCGTCCGCCGTTTTCCACAGCGCGCTGAAGGGCGGCAGGGCAGGCTTTGCCGTATAGACCGGTTCGCCATTCTTCTCCCCTGCGGGATACACCGGCGACGGGACCGCAGAGTCCTTCCGCAGCTCTTCGGCCAGGCGGGCATTTGCCGCCGCATTCTCGCCGTACAGGTCGCCCACGATGTCGGCAAGGCCGTCCAGCAAGCCCCGGCGGGGACGGTTATCATTACTCATGGGCGGTTTCCTCCTTTTCTTCCTCACCGGCCACGCGGCAGCGCAGGCACGGCGGACGCGCCGTCACATCGAAGCCCTCGATGACCACGTCCGCATCCTCGGTCACGCCGTTGTCGAACAGCCAGCGGCTCATGGGGTTGATCAGCAGCGCCTCGACCTGATTGCCGATGCCGCGGCCGCCGTTGGACAGGTCGGCGAGGGCCGCCGCGCTCAACTGCCCGTAGGCCTCGTCCGTCACGGTGATGCGGATGCGCTTCTGCTCGTCCATACGGCGGATGATCTTGTCCACCTGCGAGCGGAGGATGGCCTGGCCCGCCTCCTCGCGGATGAAGTCGAAGATGACGATGTTCTCGCCGATTCGGTTCAGGATCTCCGGGCGGCCCAGCTCCAGTTTGAAGTGGTCCTCCACCGCCTGCCGCAGCCGCTTCTCCACCTCGGCATAGTCCATGTCCATCGTCACGTTCTGGTAGCGCTTGCCGAATTCGTCCTTGACGTACATGCCCAGATTGCTGGTGAAGATGATGATCGTCTCGGAGAAATAGACCGTGTGGCCCTGACCGTCCGTGAGGCGGCCGTCCTCCAGGATCTGCAGGAACTTGTCCAGAATGGAGGAATGCGCCTTCTCGATCTCATCGAACAGCACGACGGAGAAGGGGTTCTTCTGGATGGCGTTGGTCAGCTGGCCGCCCGCCTCATAGCCCACATAGCCGGGAGGTGCGCCCAGCAGCTTCTGATCAGAGTGGCTCTGGCCGTATTCGGACATGTCGAAGCGGATGCAGGCGCTTTCGTCGCCGAAGAGCTTCTCCGCCAGCGCCTTGGCGGTCTCCGTCTTGCCGGTGCCGGTGGGGCCGGCGTAGAACAGCACGCCCTTTGGCTTGGAGGTCGAGGAGGAGGACAGGCCGTTCATGCCCGTCACGGCGCGCTTGACCACGTCCAGCGTCCGCTCCAGCGCAGGGTCCTGACCCTTGATGCGCTTCTGGAAATCCTGCTTCGCCGTGCGCAGGCTGTCCAGCGACAGATTCGCCCACGGGTTCTCCTTGATGCCGTACTTGTACAGATCGACGATGGAGCACAGGTCGCGGATGGGCGTGCATTCCTGCTTGGACAGGCGGCGCATCGCGTCCAGCTCAGTGAAGGTCAGCCCTTCCGTCAGGCCTACGAACTTCTCCCGCAGGCGGCTGAGCTCCTCCGGGTGCTGCTCATAATAGGGCATGTCCGTGCGATACACGGTGCTGTCAAAGAAGGTCGGCCACGCGCTGCCGCTGATGAGGCGCTTGCGCTCCTCGCGGTCGGGCGCCTCCAGGGTGATCGTCTTGCACAGCGGGTTGTTCAGATAGAACCACGCCGGCAGGTCGTTGAGCTTGTTGACCAGCAGGATCAGCAGATTCTGCCGCCGTCCCGCCGGGGTGCGCACCGTCGCGGCGGACATGGCGGACTGCATCAGCAGGTTGAAGCTGTTCACGTCATGCTGATCCATGCGCTCGGGGGTGATGATATAGTGGCTGGCGAGCTCCATGATGACCGCGGTCGCCGCCGTCCCCTGCGCCATGGCGCGTCGGATGACGTTGGGCGCAGTCTCCTGGGTGTTGCCCTTGAACTCCGCCGGGATCGCCCCGGCCTTCACCGTGCAGCCGTTCTGCCGGGCGAAGTCGGTCAGCATCTGCGGCTGATAGGGGTTCATGAACCCAACCAGATTGGAGTAGAACACCACCTGCGCGTATCCGCTGTCCGTCAGGAAGCCCTGCAGATACTCCGGCAGGGGCGCAAGCGTATCCTCCGGCAAGGACCCCGCCACCGGGTAGCGGTAACGGTCCAGCACATTGCCCTCCAGGATGATAAGCGGCTTGACCGCGCTGAACAGCTCCAGCTCGCGGTGCCATTTGGAAATCAGCGGCGCCATGGACGATCCCCTTCCTGAAATGTCATTTGTACCCATTATAGCACGATTCCGCCCGCTTCGCAATGCAAAACCCCGTATCGTGAGGATACGGGGAATCAAAGCATCTGCGCCGCTGCGGTCTGCGGCTTACTGCTCCTGCTGATGATAATAGCTGACGAATTCCTCGCCGTTTTCGTCAACATAGACGCCGGTCTGCTTCTTCTTGCCGCGGCGCTTGATAAACACGCACACCAGCGCGATCACCAGCACCAGACCGCCCAGCCCGAAAATCAGCGACAGCAGCCCGCCCAGCAGGCCGAACACGAACTCCACCGCATCAAAGGCGATGGACAAGCCGAGGGAAATCATATCTGCAGCGAAACCAAATACTGTACCGAGAAGCTCGATCATTGCGATCCTCCTGATCTGCCGGGTTATTCCGGCTTCCGTCGTTTACGTGCTCATGATAACACGAATGCGCCGCCCGTTCCAGTGCATCCAGATTAGAAATGGATGAGGAATGCTTAATCTTCCGCAGGCTTCTCATTTTCTCTTGTATATTTCCTGTTTTCGATTGCCAGACATCATAAACAATGCTACAATATGGTTATACGGACGCACGTCCGCCGTAACCATTTCCAGAAAGGAAGGATCCTCATGAAGAGACGTTTCGCACTCCTGCTGGCGCTGATCATGGCGTTCTCCTGCGTATCGGCATTCGCAGAAGAGGCCGCGCCGGAATCCGCGCTGCCGCAGGTCGGCAGTGTCATCCATGGCTTCGAGGCCGTGGAGGTCACCAACTTCCCGCTCATCAATGCGGACATCGTTTACTTTGTGCACCAGAAGACCGGCGCTGAGCTGCTCTATCTGGCCAATGACGACACCAACCGCGTGTTTGAGCTGACGTTCAAGACCCCGGCGGAGTCCGACATGGGCGTCCCGCACGTCTTTGAGCACGCGACGCTGGGCGGCAGCGAGAAGTACCCCTCCAAGGAGCTGTTCTTCAACCTGTCCTACCAGACCTACAACACCTACATGAACGCGGCCACCTACAGCCACATGACCACCTATCCCGTGGCCTCCCTCTCCGAGGACCAGCTGTACCAGTACGCCGACTTCTACACCGACAGCTGCTTCCATCCCATGCTGCACAGCGATGAGAGCATCTTCACCGAGGAAGCATGGCGTTACTCCATGGACAGCGCCGAGAGCGACCTGACCATCGCCGGCACGGTCTATTCCGAGATGCAGGGCGCCTATACCGTCGCCAGCGCCGCCTACCAGAACTGGGCCAAGACCATGTTCCCCGGCAGCAATGCGGCCAATTCCTCCGGCGGCGTGCCCTCCGAGATCCCGAACATGACCTGGGACGACGTGAAGGCCTTCCATGACGCCTACTACCATCCCTCCAATTCTCTGGCCTGCCTCTACGGCTCCTTCGAGAATTACGAGCGTTTCCTGGCGCTGCTGGACGGCTACTATTCCGCCTATGAAAAGGAAGAGATCGTCATCGCCGATGCGAATTACGCACCCATCAGCGGCGACATGACCGCCTCCTTCCAGTACCCGGTGGAGGCCTCCTCCAACACCGCGAAGGGCAGCCGCGTGTACTACGGTTTCCGCGTGGACGACGCGGACGCTGCGACCGTCGATGCGCTGGATATGCTGACGACCCTGCTGGGCGCGTCCTCCTTCCCGGTCATCCAGGCCCTGAAGGAAGCCCTGCCCGCCGCCACCTGCGGCTGCTCCATCACGCTGGACACCCCCGTCCCCGCCATCGTCTTCTACGCCGAGGGCATTGACGAGGCCGAGGCCGAGATCTTCCGCGCGACCGTTGACGCCGCGCTGGCTGAGCTCCTGACCACCGGTCTGGACAAGGAAGCGGTGGACGCGGTCGTCGCCGCCTTCCGCATGGACATCATGCTCGTGTCCGAAAGCGCCACCCTCGGCGTGGACATGATCCCCAACATCGCCTACTACTGGGCCTCCACCGGCGACTGGCACGGCTACATGAACTACATCGCCGCGCTGGACAATTTCGCCGAGCTGAACGACAACGGTACCTTCGTCTCCCTGATCGACAAGTACCTGGTCAACAACGCCAACACCGCGCTGGCCGTCACCTCCCCCGTCGCGGGCCTGAAGGAGCAGAACGACGCGGCGCTGGCTGCCGCGCTGGCCGAGAAGAAGGCCGCGATGACCGAAGAGGAGATCGCCAGGATCGTCGCCGACACGCAGGCGCTCGCCCAGCAGACCGAGAGCACTGCCGCCCAGTACGTCTCCCAGCTGCAGGTCGTCACCGTGGACAGCCTGCCCGAGGAGCGCCGCATCTATGACTACACCGACGTCACCGCCGAGGACGGCGTGCGCCGCATCGACGTGCAGGCGAACGTGAGCGGCGTGGGCCAGGCGATGGTGCTGCTCAACGTCAGCGACATCCCGCAGGAGTACCTGCACTGGTTCCAGCTCTACACCGACCTGCTGACCGAGGTGGACACCTCTGCCCACGACCGTCAGCAGCTCTCCGCCCTCGTCACCCGCTACCTGTACGACGGCGTCGTGAAGGTCTCCATGCCCTATGACGGCCAGACCAACATGTTCCTGCGCGCCGCCTGGATCGCTGCGGACGAGGATATGCAGGCCGCCTACGACCTGATCGGCGAGATCCTGTTCGACTCCCAGTTCACCGACGCCCAGCGCGTTATGGAGGTCGTCTCTGCCCGCAAGGCTTCCCTGAAGACCAGCCTGACCCAGGGCATCTACGCCTCCCAGCTCTACCGCGCCCAGTCCATCTCCAACGAGGGCACACGCACCTACACCTACATGACCGACATGGATTACTACCTGTTCCTGGAGCAGGTGGAAGCCCTGATGGCGGAACAGCCCGACCTGGCGCTGGCGATGCTGCAGCAGGTGCAGGCCATCGTCAACAACGGCGCCGGCGCGATCTCTGCCTTTGCCGGCAGCCCCGAAAGCGCCGCGAACCACCGTCCCATCGCCGATGCCTTCCTGGCGAAGCTGAACAAGCGCGATGTGACCCCCGCCGTCTATGACATCCCCGTTCCTGCCCGCGCCGAGGGCATCATCGCCGATTCCTCCGTGCAGTACAACCTCGTGTACGCCACGTGGGAGGAGATGGGCCTGGAGGACTTCAGCGCCGACTTCGACGCCGTGGCTGCGCTGGTGTCCGACACCTTCCTCTACCCCCTGCTGCGCGACCAGTACGGCGCATACAGTGTGCTCCATGCCGCCACGACCGACGGCGTGTACCTCCTGTCCTACCGCGACCCCAACGTGCAGGAGACCTTCTCCGTCTATGCGCAGCTGCCTGCCCTGCTGGCTGATCTGACCGTGGATCAGGCCACGCTGGACGGCTACATCCTCTCCTCCTACGCTGCCTATGCCCAGTCCGCGGGCGAGCTCTCCGGCGCTTCCAACGCGATCTTCACCGTCATCACCGGCGATGACCAGGCCGAGGCGCTCACGTGGATGAAGCAGCTCAAGAGCATCAAGGCGGAGGACCTGAGCAAGTTCGTCGCCGCCTACGAGAACCTCGTCAAGAACGGCGTGTACTCCACCGCCGGCGGCGCTGGCGCCATCGAGGCGAACGCCGCGCTCTACGAGAGCATCATCAACCCCTTCGGCGCGGTCGATCCCACCAGCGTGGAGTTCACCGACTGCACCGCCGAGCATCCCTACCACGACTATGTGCGCTTCGCCTTCGAGAACGGCCTGATGCTGCCCACGGGCGAAACGACCTTCGGCGCTGACGAGACCGCCACCCTGGGCGATTTCGCCGCCGCGTGCTACGTGCTGCTGGGCGGCACCCCGAATCAGGACGAGGCGATCGCTTACCTCGCCCAGTACGGCATCGTGCCCATGAGCCCTGCCGCCACGCCGCTCACCCACGAGCTGCTGACCACCTACACCGTGTACTTCGGCGCAGCGCTGGGCATGCAGGTGGACGCTGCCGTCCTCCCCGTCTTCGGCGAGGCTGAGGCTCCCGCCACCCGCGCGGAGACCGCAACCATGCTGGTTTCCTTCTACATGATGCTCGCCCAGTAATTCACTGAAACCACATACCAAAGGGGCTCCGGAACATCTCCGGAGCCCCTTCAGAGTGTCGAAAAAGTGGCTGCGGCCACTTTTTCGAGAAAAGGAAAGAGATTCCGCTTCTGCGGAAGCGGGCATTTTTCACTATCAGCCAAGGCTGATGGCCGTGAAAAATGTAAGGAATGGTTT
>SVGU01000005.1 GCA_015056155.1 Clostridiales bacterium | reverse complement strand
GGAGCCCTGCAGGATGCGGTTGAGCATATTGAAGCAGATGGAGCAGGAAACGCCGACCACGGAGGTGCCGAAGGCAAAGCGCATGCCGTCCAGCAGGATCGGGATGCCGTCGATGATCTTGCTGGAGGAGGTGAAGTCCAGGCCGCTCAGACCGCTCATCATGCCCATGAAGGTGCCCAGAATGCCAAGGGAGGTCAGCAGGCTGGGGATCAGCTCGGCCAGCTGGGCGTTGCCGGGGCCGTGGGTGACGGTGTCATCGTTGATGTAGTCTTCCACGTTGCAGGGGAGGCCGCGGCGGTCCAGCTGCTCGGCGTTCTGCAGGAAGCGCAGCCAGGAGCCCTTCAGGCGGACGCCCATGAACTGTTTCTCCTGCCATACGGGGGTACCCTGCCGGGTACCGGCATCCTGCTGAAGGCGGCGGATGGCGCGGCGGAGCGCACGGGTCGTGCCCATCAGGGGGAGAAGGCACTTGCACACGCCGATGAGGGTCACCAGCGCCTCTGCGATATAGACCAAGTAGTCAATGAAATTGGCCGAGAAGTCGGCGGCGATGCTGTTCAGGGCTTCAAGCATGGATCGATCCTCCTGTGTGTCCTGCGGTCGTATGAATGAAACGGCTCAGCCGGTCTTGTTGCGGGAACGCTTCTATTTTACATGATTTTCGCGCTCTTGTAAAGGGAAGGGATGGCAGCAGAGCCGCCACATATGTAACAACGAACGGAGGGGCAAAAATCCTCCCGGCAGCGGGGATATTCCGGAATTTTGTGCATACAATGCAGCAGAAAGCGGGGGAGGTGACGGGATGCGCAGGGGGCAGGAATGCACGAGGCAGCCCGGCCGCCGGAAATTCCGCCGCCGCGCACCACCGGAACTGCGGCTACTGGGCGCGGTGCTGGTGGCTGCGGGGCTGACGCTGCTGTTTCTGTGCATCCCGGGATGGGCATGGGCGGCGCTGATCGGCGCGGGACTGGTGATCGCCGGGTGGTGGCTGATCGCCCGATGAAAGGAAGGATCGGAAGCATGAAGGTGAAGCTGGTATGCGTGAAGGCGCCGAAGCTGCTGGGCGGCGTCCTGCGGATGATGATGCGCAAAAAACGGGCATAAGGCACTGCAAGCTGGGACAACGCGAATCAACGCCAGTCACTGTGGCCCGGCAAGTGCGTCGCGCCGCACCCTCCGTGCGGCGTGACTCCCCAAGGAAGCTGATGCCGCGCGGGAGCGCCAAAACGGGGCGAAGCCCCTGTCTTTTTGGTGCACTTTTGTTGACAGGAGGGGATTGGCGTGGTATGATGTGAGCGGTATCCGAAATTGAAGAATTGTTGATGGGATCAGAGGTGCGCAGCGCGGCGTACTGCGGTGGAGGACAGGCTTCCGGTGAAACCGCGGGAAGGGGCGATGCGCCGAAAGGCAGGAGGTGAGCCGTGCCTCCTGTGCTTGGTTGCAGGCCGGACAGGTCTGCGGCTGTCATCGGGCAGATCCGCCCGGCGGAGCGCTGGTTCATATGCGGGGTGCGCATGCCGCCCTCCGCCTGTACCGTGTGCACCGCAGGCTTTGCTTGGGGTGATTTTTGATTTATGGGGCGTCATGTCCTGTATGGTCAAAGGTGCACCATCATCAACATCTCATATGCATGAGGAGGAAAAAGGCAATGGAGAAGTATCGCGTTGGTATCGTTGGCGCAACCGGCATGGTGGGTCAGCGTTTCATTTCCCTGCTGAAGGATCATCCGTGGTTTGAGGTGACGTGCGTGGCGGCGTCTGCCCGCAGCGCCGGCAAGACCTACCGCGAGGCCGTCGGCGAGCGCTGGGCCTTCGACTGGGAGATCCCCGCAAACGTGGCGGATATGGTCATTGTGGACGCCTCTGATATCGACGCGGTGGGCGAGCAGGTCGATTTCGTCTTCTGCGCGGTCGATATGAAGAAGGAGGAGATCCGTGCGCTGGAGGAAGCGTATGCCAAGCACGAGATCCCCGTCGTGTCCAACAACAGCGCGTGCCGCGGCGTGGCGGATGTGCCGATGGTGGTGCCGGAGATCAATGCGGCGCACCTGGAGGTCATCGAGGCGCAGCGCAAGCGCCTGGGCACCCAGCGCGGCTTCATCGCCGTGAAGCCCAACTGCTCCATCCAGTCCTACGTGCCTGCCCTGACCCCCCTGATGGACTTCGGCCCCGAAAAGGTCAGCGTCTGCACCTATCAGGCGATCTCCGGCGCGGGCAAGACCTTCAAGACCTGGCCAGAGATGGTGGACAACGTGATCCCCTACATCGGCGGCGAGGACGAGAAGAGCGAGAATGAGCCCCTGAAGCTGTGGGGCCATGTGGAGAACGGCGAGATCGTGAACGCGACCCTGCCCGTCATCAGCGCCCAGTGCTTGCGCGTCGCCTGCGCGGACGGCCATATGGCGGCGGTCTCCGTGTCCTTCCGCAACAAGCCCAGCATGGATGAGATCAAGGAACGCTGGGCAAACTTCGAGACGGAAGCGCAGCGCCTGGAGCTGCCCAGCGCGCCCAAGCCCTTCCTGCAGTACTTCGAAGATCCGACCCGTCCCCAGACCCGTCTGGACCGCGATTTCCAGAACGGCTTCGGCGTCTCCATCGGCCGCCTGCGCGAGGACAAGCTGTTCGATTACCGCTTTGTGTGCCTGAGCCACAACACCGTGCGCGGCGCTGCCGGCGGCGCGATGCTGACCGCGGAGCTGCTGTGCAAGAAGGGTTACATCACCCGCAAGTAAGACGATATCCTTTCGACCTGTTATCAGGAGGAAACCAAAATGAGAAAGCCTTTGTTCACCGGCTGCGGTACCGCGCTCGTCACTCCCTTCAAGAACGGCGAGGTGGACTACGAAGCCCTTGACCGACTGGTGGAGGATCAGATCGCCAATGGCGTGAGCGCGCTGATCGCCGTGGGCACCACGGGCGAGCCTGCCACCATGAACTGGGAGGAGCACCTTGCGGTCATCCGCCGCGTGGTGGAGAAGGCTGATCATCGCGTGCCGGTGATCGCCGGTACCGGCTCCAACGCCACGAGCGAGGCGGTGTATGCCGCGAAGCACTCGGCCGAATTCGGTGCGGACGCCCAGCTGGTCGTCACGCCCTATTACAACAAGACCTCGCAGGCGGGCCTGGTGGCGCATTTCAACGCCATCGCGGACGCGGCGACCCTGCCCGTGATCGTCTACAACGTCCCCAGCCGTACCGGTCTGAACATCGGCCCGGAGGCACTGGCGGAGATCTGCGAGCATGAGAATGTCATCGCCGTCAAGGAAGCCTCCTCCGACATGGCGCAGGCGATGGAAAAGGTGCGCCTGTGCGGCGACAAGGTGGACTTCTACTGCGGCAACGACGACCTGATCGTCCCGACGATCTCCTTTGGCTTCAAGGGCGTCATTTCCGTGCTGTCCAACATCCTGCCGGCGGACACCTCCCGGATGGCGAAGCTGGCGCTGGAGGGCAACTTCAAGGACGCCGCGGAGATCCAGCTGCGCCTGCTGCCCTTCGTGAACGCGCTGTTCAGCGAGACCAGCCCTATCCCGATCAAGGCGGCGATGGCCAAGCTGGGCATGCTGGAGGATGAGCTGCGTCTGCCGCTGGTGCCCATGACGAACGGCCCGCGCGAGAAGATGTATGCCATCATGCGCGATCTGGGCATGATCCAGTAAAAACAACGTCAGGACGCGGCGAATATACCGCGTCCTGTTCTGTATGGAAGGAGCAATACGATGAAGATTCTGATTTCCGGCGCGCTGGGCTTCATGGGCCGCGAGGTCGCTCGGCAGGCGGCAGAGCAGGGGATCGAGGTCGCCTGCGGTGTGGACATCGTTGCGGGAAAGGCGGATTACCCGCTGTACACGACCTTTGAGGACTGCCCGGCGGTGGACGTGATCGTGGACTTCTCCACGTGGAAGCCGGGCGCGGATCTGTTGACCTGGGCGGTGAAGAACCGGGTCCCGGCGGTGATCGCCACCACCGGCCTGTCCGAGGAGCAGCTGGCAGCCATCGACGAGGCGGCGAAGGTGATCCCGATCTTCCGCAGCGGCAACATGAGCCTGGGCATCGCACTCCTGCGGGCGCTGGCGAAGAAGGCGGCGAGCGTGCTGGGCGAGAGCTTCGACATCGAGATCGTTGAGGCGCACCACAACCGCAAGGCGGACGCGCCCAGCGGTACGGCGCTGATGCTGCTGGATGCGGTGAAGGAAGGGTGCGAGTCCGAGCGGGAAGCGAAGTTCGGCCGTCACGGCCGGGATGCGAAGCGGCAGAAGCAGGAGATCGGTGTGCATGCGCTGCGCGGCGGCACGGTGACGGGCGAGCACGAGGTGTGCTTCTTCGGCACGTCGGAGCGGATCCGGGTGAGCCACAGCGCGGAGAACCGCAGCGTTTTTGCGGCCGGCGCGCTGCGTGCGGCGGAATTCCTGGCCTCACAGAAGCCGGGCCTCTACTCCATGGACGACGTGGTCGGCAAGCTGTAACGGGGGGCAAAAAAACGGGTCCAGGGATGAAACTCCTGGCACAGGTGGAGGGCGTTCCGTGGGAGCGTGCCTCATCCAATGTTGTAGCCGGTTGCCGTTCTCCAGAGGGAAAGGCATCGTTGACTATCAGAATAATTCCGCCGCCGGAGTGCGCCGTGTGCGTGCCCTGGCGGCTTTTCAGTGCCGCGATTTCCCGACAGTTCATACTGAGTTGATATTCAGTCCATCTTTCGTTCAAACTACGAAGGTATGATCGAGATGTTGGGAGGTAATGCAAATGAATGAAGTCAAGAACCCGAAAAAGCCATTTATTTACTATTACATGATCGTTTTTCTGATCATTTTCCTGGTCAATGCGCTGGTGATGCCGATGATCGACCGCAACCAGGTCGTGGAGGTCGACTACGGCACCTTCATCCGCATGACGGAGGAGAATCAGGTTGGGCTGGTGAGCGTGCAGACGAACCAGATCGTATTCCGCGACAAGGCGGATACGCAAACCTACCGCACGGGCCTGATGTACGACCCGGAGCTGACGCAGCGGCTGTATGAGCACGGCGCGGTGTATGGGTCGGAGATCGTGGATGAAATGTCGCCGCTGCTGGCGTTTTTCCTCAGCTGGGTGCTGCCGCTATTGATGTTCTCGCTGATCGCGCGGCTGCTGATGAAGCAGATGAACAAGAAAATGGGCGCGGGCTCGATGGCCTTCGGGATGGGCAAATCCAACGCGAAGGTGTATGTGAAGTCCTCCGCCGGCATCAAGTTTGACGATGTTGAAGGCGTGGATGAGGCGGAGGAGAGCCTGCAGGAGATCGTCGATTACCTGCACGACCCCGGCAAATACCGGGATATCGGCGCGACGATGCCTAAGGGCGTGCTGCTCGTCGGCCCTCCCGGCACGGGCAAAACGATGCTTGCCAAAGCCGTCGCGGGCGAGGCGGAGGTGCCGTTCTTCTCCATCAGCGGCTCCGAATTTGTGGAAATGTTCGTTGGCATGGGCGCGAGCAAGGTGCGCGACCTGTTCCGGCAGGCCAAGGAGAAGGCGCCCTGCATCGTGTTCATCGACGAAATCGACGCCATCGGCAAGAAGCGCGACAGCCGCATGGGCGGCAACGACGAGCGCGAGCAGACCCTCAACCAGCTGCTGACGGAAATGGACGGCTTCGAGGCCTCCGGCGGCGTGGTGATCCTCGCGGCGACGAACCGGCCGGAATCCCTCGACCCGGCGCTGACCAGACCCGGCCGCTTCGACCGGCGCGTACCTGTGGAGCTGCCTGACCTGAAGGGGCGCGAGGCGATCCTGCGCGTGCATGCCAAAAAGATCCGGATCGCGGCGGATGTGGACTATGCCCGCGTGGCCCGGATGGCCTCCGGCGCGTCCGGCGCGGAGCTGGCGAACATCGTCAATGAGGCGGCGCTGCGGGCAGTCCGCGACGGCCGCACGGAAGCGGAGCAGGCTGACCTGGAGGCCGCGATCGAGATCGTCATCGCCGGGTACGAGAAGAAGAACGCCATTCTGACGGACCGGGAGAAGTCCATCGTCGCGTACCATGAGATCGGCCATGCGCTGGTGGCGGCGAAGCAGAGCCATTCCGCGCCGGTGCAGAAGATTACCATCGTTCCCCGTACCTCCGGCGCGCTGGGCTACACGATGCAGGTCGACGAGGGCAATCACTACCTGATGAGCCGCGAGGAGCTGGTGAACAAGATCGCCACCTATACCGCGGGCCGGGCGGCGGAGGAGCTCATCTTCGGCAGCGCCACCACCGGCGCGTCCAACGACATCGAGCAGGCGACGAAGCTTGCGCGGGCGATGATCACCCGGTACGGCATGTCGGAGGAGTTCGGCATGGTGGCGATGGAGACGATGGAAAACGCCTATCTGGGCGGGGATGCGTCCCTGACCTGCTCGCCGGAGACGCAGTCGAAGATCGACCGGCTGGTGGTGGATACTGTGCGTGAACAGTACGACCGGGCCAGGGCGATCCTCGCGGAAAACCGTGCGGCGCTGGATCGCCTGGCGAAGCACCTGTATGAAAAGGAAACCATCACGGGAGAAGAATTCATGACCCTGCTGGGCTGAGAATGAGGGGGATTATCTGTGGAAAAGTTGAAGAAGGTTTTCGCGGGCCGCGTGGGCGGGATCGTGCTGTGTGTGCTGCAGATCGTGGTGGGCGTGTTGCTGCTGATCGACCCGGTGGGCTTCACCAGCGGCATCATCATCGGCGCAGGCGCAGTATTGACGATGGTCGGCGTGTTCCATGCGGTGCGGTACTTCATGGTGCAGCCGGAAACGGGCAGGCAGGCGCAGCTGCTGTTCAAGGGCATCACGCTGACGCTCGCGGGCGTGACCTGCATGACCCAGTACGGCTGGTTCCTCACGGCCTTTCCGCTGCTGACGGTCGTGTACGCGGGGTGGATGCTGATCCTGGCGGCGATGAAGGTGCAGCAGATGGCGGATATGCTCCGGACGAAGTCGGGACGGTGGTATCTGCCGGCGATCGCGGCGGCGCTGGCTGCGGTGCTCGCGGCGGTCATCCTGATCAACCCCTTCGGCGCGGCGGCAGCGGTATGGACGTTCGTGGCCATCTCGCTGATCGCCGAGGCGATCGTGGAAATGATCGGCGCGATCCTGAAATAAATATGCAGCCGCAGGAGAAGTGCCTGCGGCTGTATTTCTGCTGTCTACCTATTGCAATTTGGGGGAAAAGAGGGTACAATGCCTTCGTACCCTGCGATTCGTATCAGGCAGAGTAGCTTCTGGCGCGTCAAGTGCTTGTGAACGGGGAGTTGTCACAAGACGAAATCGGTTATGGAGCCGATGCGGTGCCAGCGGCGCATCCCGCTGTCTTGGTAGCTGCCTCCTGCGAGTCGGTATTTTGACGACCTGTAAAGGAGGCTTTTCTGATGCAAAAAAACAAATCCGGGTATTCCATACAGACGATCACCTTTGCGGCGATGCTGGTGGCGCTGGAGATCGTGCTGGGCAATCTGCTGCAGATCCCGCTGCTGGGCAAGCAATACAGCCTGTGGCTGCTGCCCATCGTTGCGGCCGGTGCGCTGATGGGGCCGATCCCTGCGGCGCTTGTCGGCGGCCTGGGCGACTTCATCGGCGCGCATCTGTTTCCGGCGGGGGCATATTTTCCGGGCTTCACGCTGACGAATGTGCTGGTCGGCCTGGTGTGCGGACTGGTGCTGCACCGGAGGAAGGCGTCGATCCTGCGGGTAGTCCTTGCAGTTGCCGGCTCGCTGCTGATCGCATGGCTGCTCAATTCGTCTTGGCTGAGCATGCTGGGCTATGTGTCCGGGCGGGGCTTCCTGATGTGGGTGACGGTGCGCGCGCCGAACTATCCCATCGAGCTCGTGCTGAACAGCCTACTGTCGCTGGCGGTGGTGGCGCTGCTGGGCCGTGCCAACCATGTGCTGCCCGCGGAAATGCGGCTGACCCGCTGAAAGGAGAACGGAAGATGCGCTTTTCGAAGAAGGCCATCCTGGAGGAGCTGACCCGCCTGTACCCCGACGCGGGCCCGGAGCTGAACTTCACCAACCCCTACGAGACGCTCGTGGCGGTGATGCTCTCCGCGCAGTGCACGGACAAGATGGTCAACAAGGTGACCCCGGCGGTTTTCGCGCGTTTCCCCGACGCGGCGAGCATGGCGGCGGCCACGGTGGAGGAGCTGCATCCGATGGTGAAGAGCTGCGGCTTCAAGTCAAAGGCGGTCAACATCATCGAGACCTGCAAGCTGCTGATGCTGCGCCATGGCGGCGAGGTTCCCCGGACGATGGAGGAGCTGACGGCGCTGCCCGGCGTGGGCCGCAAAACTGCGAACGTCGTCATGTCCAATGCCTTCGGCGTGCCCGCCATTGCGGTGGATACGCATGTGTTCCGGGTGAGCAACCGCCTGGGCCTTGCGGAGGCGGACGACGTGCTCAAGACGGAGCTCCAGCTGCAGAAGGCGATCCCGAAGAAGGACTGGCTGGACATGCACCACCGGCTGATCTTCCACGGAAGGCGCGTCTGCAAGGCGCAGCGGCCCCTGTGCGCGGAATGCACCCTGCGGGAAATGTGCCGAGCGGAGCGGGAACGCAGCAAAGCCGCAAAAAACCATAAACCACATAAAAGAACCGGCGGCTGACATTCATTGCGTCAGCCGCCGGACATTCATTCAGGGGGAAAATCGCCACGCGAGTCCGACTCCGCAAGTGCGGCCAACCCGATCGCGCAAAGGGTCAAGGGATGAAATCCCTTGCAGGGTCCAGGGACGGCGTCCCTGGCCGTCGGAGACAGCGCCTCCCATGCGGGCCCACCTCCGCAAGTGCGGCCAACCCGATCGCGCAAAGGGTCAAGGGATGAAATCCCTTGCAGGGTCCAGGGACAGCGTCCCTGGTTACTGTTCGATCCACTGCAGGTCGAAGTAGGGGTACTCTTCCACGCCGCTGTCAGCGTGCACCTCGTAGGAGCCGATGCACTTGAGGTACATGCGAACCTCCGCGCCGGCGGCGTAATCGGGTTCCTCGGAGGTGCGGATGACCACCGGGTTCTGGTAGACGCCGGACTTGGTGCGGTTCAGGCTGGCAAAGGTGACATAACCGGTGGCGGTCTGCTCGATGCGCTCCACATACAGGGTGTAGACCATGTACTTGCCCGCGTAGCCGCTGAGCTTGCCGACCAGGGTCTTGTAGGCGGGCTTGACGGCCTCGTCGCGGATCATCTGGCGCTGGTCCTCCTCGGTGAAGACGCGGCTGGCCTCGGAGCGGAAGCGGCGGGTCGCATAGCCCTTCTTTTCAAACACGAGCGTGATGGTGTAGTCGCCCTCGGCGCTGGTGTCGATGGTGAAGGAGAACTTGCCGGTATTGTTGGTGGTGATGGACTTGTGGTAGCGGCCGTCCACGATGCACTGCACCATAGTCTGCCGCATCGTCGTGCCGGAGATGACCAGCTCCTTGCCGGTCAGATGGGTGGGCAGATTGCTGTTGAGGCTGACGGTCAGCAGGTCCTTCTGATAGGTGATGGTGTCGAAGACGCCTTCCTCCACGACCGCTGCGCCGTTCTCCACCGTGTAGGTCATCAGCCACACGCCCTCCTTGGGCAGCGCGACGTCCAGCTCAAACTTGCCGTTCTTGCCGATGGTGGTCTCGAACAGCTCCGCTTCGGAGGAGGACATGCTCATGACCGTGCCGATGATGTGCAGTCCGGTGGAGCCGGTGCCGGAGACGGTGAACTTGCCGGTGTTGCTCTCGCGGGGAGGACGGGCGGTGAAGATCAGCTTGGAAACGCTGGTGGCGGGGCGGGGGAAGATCTCCAGGAACTCCCATGTGTCCATCACGTCGTCCAGCGCGTTCTTGTCGGCGTTTTTGAGGCCGCGGCCATAGACCTGATAATCCAGCTGGATGCTCCAGCCGTTGCGGATGGTCTTGCGGGCATAGCCGCGATAGGTCTCGCCGTTCAGCGTGCGGGTGTACTGCAGCTGCAGGAAGCGGCCGGTGTTCTTCATGTTCTTCCACTGCGGGGACTCGTAATCATAGCCCTGCGCGCGGTAGTAGCCGTCCTTGTCGGAGGAATGGCCGAGGCGGTATGCCTTGCGCTCCTCCTCGGTCACCTGGTTCACGTCGTAGTACTGCGCCGCGAACTCATCCTGCACGGCGGTGATCTCCAGGCAGGCGTCGCCCGCGTTGGTCCACGCCTGCAGCAGCACGCCGCGCTCCGTCCAGTCGGCCAGCAGCGCAGCCTCGCTCATGCCGCGGCTCTCCAGCCACGCCGTCTGGCTGCCCAGGTTCGTGGGCGTCAGGATGGTATACTTGTTCTCGTCGATCTCGCACGCCGCGCTGAAATCGTCGAACGTGAAGGAAGCTGCATGTGCCGCGCCGCACAGGCACAGGCTCAGCAGGAGCAGCAGCAACAGGACGTACTTCCGCATGAAGGTCACCAGCCTTTGATCGATATTCACAGCCGCGATGGCGGCATACATAGTCATCATCCAGTATAGCACACTTCCGCCGGGCATGCAAGAAAACAGTGTAACAATATCCGCCCGGGCGGAGGTTATCTGACGCGGCGGATGCGCCTGAACGGGAACAGCACGAAGACCACCCGGCCGACGATGGCGCGCCGTTTGAGCGCCCCGACGCGGCGGCTGTCGTTGGAGCTGTCGCGGTTGTCGCCCATGACGAAGTATTCGTCCGGCCCGAGGGTCACGGGGACGTCGCCGGTGCGCAGGCCCCGCAGGCGGTAGAAGCGGGAGCGCTCCGGGTCGAGGAAGGCTTCCTCAAAGGGCTGCCCGTCGATGTGCAGCACGCCCTCGACCACCTCCAGCGTTTCGCCGGGGAGGCCGATCACCCGCTTGACGAAGGACTGGGGCAGGAAGGGCAGGCGCTTCATCCGCCGGCCGGGGAAGTGGCAGATGACCACATCGAACCGGCGGGGCCTGCCAAAGAGGAAGGGGAGGCGCCAGACCAGCGTCCAGTCCTGGTCGTGCAGGGTGGACATCATGCTGCGGCCTTTGATGCGCGCAAGGGAAATGACGAAGACGCGCAGCAGCAGCGCGAGGAGCACCGCGCCGGCATAATACATGACGTCGCTCATACCGGGGCGGGCCCCTGGGAAATCAGCTTCTTGCGGCGCTTGAGGAAGGATTCGCGGTCGAGCATGACGATGCGGCCGCAGCCGGAGCAGCGGATCTTGATGTCCGCGCCGGTACGGGTCACCGTCCATTCGCTGGAGCCGCAGGGATGGGGCTTCTTCGTCTGCACCACGTCGCCGACACGGATCTCCTGACTGGTATCGATCATGGCAGCTTCGCTCCTTTCGGGATAGTCTGTTCCATTATACCAAGCCTGCGGGATTTGTGCAAGCGCGGCGCGGTTGCATTTCGTGCCGGAAAGGGATATAATAAGGAAAACAGGCAACAGGGAGGCATGGCATGGCGGATCGGTTCAGCGCCATCGGCGTGTTTGATTCGGGCGTTGGCGGCGTGGGAACGCTGGCGGCGCTGCGGAGGGAGCTGCCGGAGGAGCGCTTCATCTTTTATGGCGACACGGCGAATGCGCCCTACGGCACCAAATCCCGCGAGGAATGCATGGCCTGCGTGCAGCGGGTGATGGATCATCTGCTGGCGCAGGACGTCAAGGCGGTGGTGATCGCCTGCAACACGGCGACGGCGGTGGCGGCGGCGGAGCTGCGCGCCCGGTACGAGCTGCCCATCATCGGCATCGAGCCGGCGCTCAAGCCCGCCCATGAGCTGCGGCGCGGGGGCAGCATCCTGGTGCTGGCCACGCCCATGACGCTTCGGCTGGAGAAGTTCCGCGCGCTGTACGAGCGTTACGGCGAGGGGGCGATCCCGCTGCCCTGTCCCGGGCTGATGGAGCTGGTGGAGCAGGAGGCCTACGGGCAGGCGAAGCGGTATCTGACGGAGCTGTTCGCGCCCTACGACCTGACGCAGGTGGATGCGGTGGTCCTGGGCTGCACGCATTATGTGTTCCTGCGGCCCGTGCTGGCAGAGCTGCTGCCGCCGAATGTGCAGGTGCTGGACGGCAACGAGGGCACCGCAAGGCAGCTCAAGCGGGTGCTGGCGGCGCGGGAGCTGTTGGCGGACGGCCCCGGCGGCGTGACGCTGGAGACCAGCGGCGACGCGGACGCGGTCATCCCGGTGATGGCGCGGCTGCTCCGCAGGGCATGAGCAACATGATGAATGATGTGAAGCGGCACTACGATCTGCTGATCGACGAGGGGAACGACCCGGTGCATGACCCTGCGCCGCTGCGGGCGTACATGGACGGCTGGGACGGACAGTGCCTGCTGGATGCGCTGGCGCTGGACAGGTCGCAGGACGTGCTGGAGATCGGCGTGGGGACGGGGCGGCTGGCGCTGCGGACGGCGCCCCTGTGCCGCAGCCTTACGGGGATCGACCTGTCCGAAAAGACCATCATCCGGGCAGGGGAGAACCTGGCCGGGCTGACCAATGTGCATTTGGTCTGTGCGGATTTCATGACCTGGGACACAGCGCAGCGGTTCGACGCGGTGTATTCGTCGCTGACCTTCCTGCATCTGCCGGACAAGCGCCGGGCGGCGGAGAAGGTCGCTGGGCTGCTGCGTCCCGGCGGACGGGCGGTGCTGTCGCTGGACAAGTCGCGGTCTGCCGTGCTGGACTACGGCACGCGGCAGCTGACCGTGTACCCGGACGACCCGGCGGCCCTTTCGGCGCATCTGCGTGGGGCTGGCCTGACGGTGCTGCCTGTGCAGGAGACGGAATTCGCGCATATCGTGACGGCAGTCAGGGAGGAGGAAGGCTGATGGGGATCATTCTCTGCGGCATGAACGGCAGCGGCAAGTCCACGCTGGGACGCGCGCTGGCACAGAGCCTCGGCTGGCGGTTCATCGACAATGAGGATCTGTATTTCCCAAAGACCGACGCGGGCTATCTCTATGCCGGCGAACGCACGCAGGCGGAGGTCGAGCGCCTTCTCCTGGAGGCAGTCAGCGAGGATGACCGGTTTGTGTTCGCGGCGGTCCGGGGGAATTACGGCGAGGCGGTGCTGCCGCATTACCGGGCGGCGGTGCTGGTGGAGGTCCCGCGGGAGACGCGATTGACGCGCGTCCGGCAGCGCTCGCTGGACAAATTCGGCGACCGTGCCCTGCCCGGCGGCGACCTGTACGAAAAGGAGAAGGCGTTCTACGACCTGATCGCCGCCCGGCCGGAGGATTACGCCCTGCGGTGGCTGGAGGGACTGACGCTTCCCGTGCTGCACGTGGACGGAACGAGGCCGGTGGAGGAGAACATCGCGGTCATCACGGAATGGCTCCGTCAGATGTGAAAGAGGAGTCGGCACATGAAGAATTACACACAGGTCTACGTGAAGAACAGCGCTGAGGCCGCGCGGCACTACTGAGACGCCTTTGGCGCTGAGATCGCCCGTGAATTCTGAAATGAGGACAAAACGGCCTACGCGCACTGCGAGCTGTCGGTGAAGGGCGATGGCTTCCTTGCCCTGGCGGAGGCGGAGAACCCCTGCGATGTGGCTTTCGTTCACCGGATGAAATGGGAGACGATGACCTTCAATGTGTTTGAAATGGGCAGCGAGGCGGCGGTTCATCACGCCTTTGACGTGCTCAGCGACGGCGGTGTGGTGGTGCATCCCATCGGTTCGCTGCCGTGGAGCACCTGCTGCGCCACCGTGATCGACCGTTATGGCGTGTGCTGGTGGATCGCCATATAAATGATGAAACGCCTCTGCGTGCGTGGTGCATGCGGAGGCGTTTGTTCTTGCGTCACGGCCAGTTCACATACCCGGCCATAGTCAGTTCGTTTTTCAGTTCCACAAAGCCGTTCTTCTCGTAGAAGGCGACGCTGGGGAAGCCGCGCTCGGTGATCAGCGACATGTGGCTGATGGGGACGGGCTCCGCCTGAAGTTCGGAGCGGACATACGCCAGCATCCGGCTGCCCAGCCCCTGACGCTGATGCGACGGATGCACGCTGAATTCGTCGATGTAGAACAGCTTCTTGTCCAGGTAGGTCATGATGCGCCCGCAGAGCATGGAGAGGCAGCGCTCGCCGTCCATGGCGACGAAGCCGCGCGACACGCGGGCAGACATGATCTCCTCAATGCGCCCGAAGGCCTGCTCATACGTCCAGCTTTCGCACCATGGCTCGACCGCGAAGGCGGCCATCAGCTCCCGGGCGCTGGCGGGGTAATCGGCTTCGGTCATGGGGTGGAATACGACGGGCATGGCAGGTTCCTCCTGAATTTGATGGGTTCAGCATAGCAAAAACTGTCCCTTGTGTCAACCGGGAAGGAAAGAACAGAAAAAACACAATCGGCTGATGCCAAAATACGATGGCCGGATTTATAAAAAATTCCTAAAGTTGAAAAATAACGAAAATTCCCCCTTTCTTTTTTGCATAATGTATGATATACTCATTTCAACATTGTGTGGAGATCGTCCGGTGAGCTGCATATCGTTCAACAGGAGCTGACCGGTCGGAATAAAGGACACAACATCTTTTTAAGGAGGAATTCTATCATGGCTGCTGAGTACATCACGACAAATATCCGTAACGTCGCCCTCATGGGACATGGCGGCGAGGGCAAGACCACGCTGACCGAGGCCATGCTCTACGCCGCTGGCATCATCGACCGTCAGGGTAAGGTGGAAGAAGGCAACACCACCACTGACTACGAAGCTGAAGAGATCAAGCGCGGCTGTTCCCTGACCGCGGCGACCGCTCCCATCGACTGGAACGACAAGATGCTCAATATCATCGACGTTCCCGGTTATTTCGACTTTATCGGCGAGCAGGTCGGTCCGCTCCGCGTCGTGGAGACGGTCGGCATTGTTGTGTCTGCGGTGACGGGCCTGTCCGTCGGCGCTGAGAAGGCCTTCACCAACGCCATCAAGCATCAGGTGGGCCGTATGTTCATCATCAACCAGATGGACCGCGAGCATGCTTCCTTCGACAAGGTCCTGCAGCAGCTGCGCGACCGTCACGGCTCCTGCGTCGTTCCCGTCCTGATGCCCATCGGCGAAGGCGCGGACTTCCGCGGCGTTGTGAACGTCCTGGAAAAGAAGGCCTACGAAGGCGCGTACAAGAAGTCCGTGGAAGTTCCCATGCCCGACAGCATGAAGGACAAGGTCAACAAGGCGTTTGACGATCTGGTCGAGGCCGCTGCCAGCTCTGACGACGAGCTGATGGAGAAGTACTTCGAGGAAGGCGAGCTGACCTACGACGAGATCCTCAAGGGCTTCCACAAGGGCATGAAGAACGGCGACATCGTTCCCGTCGTGGCCCTGTCCGCCCTGACCGGCGTCGGCATCGCCCGCACCATGGATCTGATGGCCAAGTACCTGCCCTCTCCCGCGCACCAGGGCATTGAGCATGACGGCTTCAATCCCCGCACCGGCGAGCATCAGGTCCGTATCTGCAAGGACGAGGAGCCCTTCTCCGCCTTCGTGTACAAGACCGTTGCCGACCCCTTCGTTGGCAAGCTGAGCCTGATCCGTATCTTCTCCGGCACCATCACGCCCCAGACCATCCTGTACAACGTCAACAAGGACAAGACCGAAAAGTCCTCCGGCCTGTACATCATGCGCGGCAAGAAGCAGGTCTCCAAGCAGACCCTGCACGCCGGCGACCTGGGCGCTCTGGCCAAGCTGCAGTACACCTCCACCGGCGATACGCTGGCGGATTACCAGAACCCCATCCAGTACCCCGGCATGGTGTTCCCCACTCCCTGCATGCACAAGGCTGTCTACGCCTCCAAGCAGGGTGAGGAAGACAAGATCTTCTCCGGCCTGAACCGTCTGATGGAAGAAGATCCCTCCATCGTTATCCAGAAGAACGTTGACACCACCGAGACCTGGCTGTCCGGTCAGGGTGAAATGCACCTGGAGGTCATCAAGAACCGCCTGGCTGCGAAGTTCGGCGCCAACGCCATCCTGCAGGATCCCAAGATCCCCTACCGTGAGACCATCCGCAAGGTCGTCTCCGTGCAGGGCCGCCACAAGAAGCAGACCGGCGGTCACGGCCAGTTCGGCGACGTGCATATCGAGTTCTCTCCCGTCCTGGACGGCTCCACCGAGATGGTGTTCGAAGATGCGGTCGTGGGCGGCGTCGTCCCGCGCAACTTCATCCCCTCCGTCGAGAAGGGCCTGCGCGAGTGCATGGTTCGCGGCGTCCTGGCCGGTTATCCCATGGTCGGCGTGAAGGCCAAGCTGTACGACGGCTCCTACCATCCCGTTGACTCCTCCGAAATGGCGTTCAAGACCGCTGCCCGCATCGCCTACAAGAAGGGCTGTGCCGAGGCTTCTCCCGTCCTGCTTGAGCCCGTCATGCACGTTGAGGTCCTGGTGCCCGACGAGTACATGGGCGACATCATGGGCGACATGAACAAGCGCCGCGGCCGCATCATCGGCATGGAGCAGGTCGGCGGTATGCAGCAGGTTATTGCTGAGTGCCCGCAGTCCGAAATGTTCAAGTACGCCACCGATCTGCGTTCCATGACGCAGGCTCGCGGCTCCTTCACCATGACCTTCGAGCGTTATGAGGAAGTGCCCGCTGACGTGGCCAAGAAGGTCATCGCCGCCGCCGACAAGGTCGAGGACGACGAGGATTGATCCTGACAGGCTCCGGCCTGATATGCCAAGGGGAGAGGTTTCGCGCCTCTCCCTTTTGGTCATGGATGAAATAGCGGAGAGAGAGCATGAGGTTTCCCCAAATTGATTGTGGGTGGAGGTTAGGATATGGCGCTTGAACTGATCGGTTCTCATATTGAGACATGCCCGTCCTGCTGCCTGATCGGTAAGCGATACACATCGGAGGACGGCGTGAACGGAAGCTTTGGACACAAATGGGGTGAGTGGTGGCAGAATGGCTGGTTTGAGCCGCTGGAAAAGCTGCCGCATATGCCTATCGTCGGCGACAGCACCATGGCTGCGCTGCGCGTTGTGAATGGCGAGCTGGAATACTGGATCGGCTTCTTCTGCCCGGAGGGAACGGTGGCTCCGGAGGGCTACGAAGCGGTGCAGATCGGTCCGCGAAGCTACGCCGTTATCCTGAAAAAGGGCGACGAGCATAACGGTGAGCTCTACGGGCTGGAGGCTCATTATCTTTGCCTGCAGGAGCTGCAGCGCCGCGAATGGCGCCGCAGGGAGGATGACTGGTGCTTCGAGCGTTACAATTGTCCGCGCTTCACCACGCCGGATGCAGATGGGCGCGTGATCCTGGATTACGGCATTTCAGTGGAGGCATGAGCGATGAAAGCATTTATCTTTGACATGGACGGCCTGATGTTCGACACCGAGCGGGTGTTTGTCAGCGCGTGGGACTATGCGGGTGAGAAGATGGGCGTTGGCAAGGCGGGCTACATGTGCCTCAAAACGCTGGGGATGAACACGGCAGCCTGCGAACAGGCATGGCGGGACGAATTCGCCGAACAGGTGGACACCGCCGCGCTGTGGGCCTATTCCCGCGAGTACATGGATGCGTATTACAGCAAATACACCGTATCTGCGAAGAAGGGCCTGCATGACCTGCTGACCTATCTCAGGCGCAAGGGCTACAAGCTGGCCGTGGCGTCCTCCACCAAGCGCGCCACGGTCGAGAAGCATCTGCTGAGCGCGGGTGTGCGCGGCTATTTCGACGCGGTGATCACCGGCGACATGGTGGAAAAGTCCAAGCCCGAGCCGGATATCTACCTTCGCGCAGCAATGGAACTGGGCGTGAAGCCGGAGGAATGCTATGCGCTGGAGGACAGCCGCAACGGGCTGCTTTCGGCCCACGCAGCGGGCATGAAGGTGATCATGGTACCCGACCTGTGGCAGCCCGATGATGTGGTGAAGCAGTTCATCCTCGGACCCTTCGAGAGCCTGCTGGATGTGCGGGATTGGCTGGTGGCACGGCAATGAATCATCATCCGGAGGATTGGGGTCGGCGCGTTGTCGAAAGGGCACTGGAGTTTGCTGAACACTCTTGGACAGCATCGGACAAGAATGTGCTGCATGGGATCGACGAGGATGGTTGCCCGGTCGAAACGCCGGACGAGACCTGGCAGGGTGAAATGATGGCCTGCGGCTGGTGGAAGCCGGGCGAGGTCAATGTCGGAGTTCCCTACGGTTGGGGAAATGCTTCAACGATCGAGGCGTTTGACGCTGGGATCCGATCGGGAAAGTATGCCGGAAATGTTCCTGAGAAGAAGGGGGGCCGTGCCAGCCGACATACGGTCGGTGTGGATTGCTCCGGGCTGTTGACGATCTGTTGGGAATTACCCCGCAGGATTTCGACGCGTGAAATTCCGGATTATGCCAGTGTGATCGAGTGTGTTGATGACATCAGACAGGGCGAAGTCTTCGCGAAGGTGGGAAGCCATGTGATGTTCTTTGTGGCGTTCTTGGATGCCGAAGGGCAGGACGCAGTCATCGTTGATGCGACAAGGACTGAGGGACGGGTGTCCCGCAGAAAGGTGAGTGTTCCTGACTTGCTGGCCAGAGGATACAAGATTTACAGGAGAAATTGACGCTGTCACTTTGCCGACAGATGCGAGAAGCCTCCGCATGATGAAAGGTCATGCGGAGGCTTTGATGTTCATCGCTCCATGCGGACAAGGTATTCAGATGTACCCTCCTCCAGCCGGCGCTGATCGGTCAGGTGGAAGCCATGCCGCTTGTAGAAAGCGATGGCCCTTGTATTCTTCTCCAGCGCCCAGAGATGGTGGACGTTCATGACGCTCACGGCATGCTCAAGGAGTGCCGCGCCGATGCCCTGGCTTTGCAGGACGGGCTCGACGAACAGCTTGCACAGCTCCTGTCCGTGGACGCGCATGAAGCCCTTGACTGCGCCATCGTCGTATACCCAGAATTCGTCGAGGAGCCGACGGAGCGAGGCCATCCGGGGCAGCACCTGCAGGTCACCGAAGTAGAAGTCGTCAGAGCGGAAGATGGGGTAGAAATTCAGGCGGTAGTTGAAAATTTCGATCTCGGTGATCCGGCACAGATCGTCCTCTGTGGCCGGGCGGATGTGGTTCATTGCTTCCTCCAGTATTGTTTGCCCCAGTGTGCAAAGTCCCACTGCTCCATGTAGTTGTTACATTCATAGTCTACATAGAGCAGCGTGCCATCTTGGGGGATGAAGTTGGTCGGGTAGTAGTCGATGTTGGTGTTCGCAGCGTAAAGCCGCTCGCAAAGGGCCTCCATCTGCGGGATGCACCAGTCAGGCAGACGCTCCTGAGCGACGAGGCGATCAACGGTCTCGCCCTCGATATAGACCTTCAGGATGCGTTCTTGTGCTCTGTCGACCTCCAGCAGCTCCGGCATGGGCACGCCGATGCGGCGCAGACGCTCGTAGTCCGTCAGCTCCGACTGCAGCTTATCGCCGAACTGGTAGTAGTCGCAAGGCTCGTGGTGGATCTGCTTGAGGACGAAATGCTGCCCGTTACGCTCGACAAGGTAGGAATAGCCGCCCTTTCCCTTGCCGAGCAGTTGCAGGACGGTGTACTCCACACCGTTGATGGTCATGGTTGGAAGCGAGCTCATGCGTCCTTCACGATCGCTTCGAGCACGTCCACCATCTTCTCCATCGCTTCCACCGTGATGAGCTCCTTGCGGCCGTGGAAGTTGTAGCCGCCGGTGGAGAGGTTGGGGCAGGGCAGGCCCATGTAGGAGAGGCGCGCGCCGTCGGTGCCGCCGCGGATGGGGGTCTTGATGGGCTCCACGCCGCAGGCACGGAAGGCGGCTTCCGCCTTGTCCACGATGTACATGCAGGGCTCCAGCTGCTCCTTCATGTTGCGGTAGCTGTCGCGGATCTGGCAGACGAAGGTGCCCTCGCCCCACTTCTGGTTGAGGTAATCGGTGATGCGCTGCACGGTGGCCTTGCGCTCGTCGAACCTGGCCGCGTCGTGGTCGCGGATGATGTAGGCGAGGGTGGTCTTCTCCTCGTCGCCCGCCATGTGCATCAGGTGGTAGAAGCCCTCGTAGCCTTCCGTGTGAGCGGGGATCTCCGCAGGGGGCAGCATGCTGTTCCACTCGATGCCCAGCAGCAGCGCGTTCTTCATCTGGTTCTTGGCGGAGCCGGGGTGGATGTTCACGCCGTTGACGGTGATGAGGCAGGAGGCGGCATTGAAGTTCTCGTACTCCAGTTCTCCCAGCGCGCCGCCGTCGACGGTGTAGGCGTAGTCAGCGCCGAAGCCGGGCACGTCGAACAGGTCAGCGCCGCGGCCGATCTCCTCGTCCGGCGTGAAGCCGATGCAGACCGTGCAGTGCTCGGGCGCGTCGGGGGCCATCAGCCGCTGCGCCAGGGCCATGATCTCCGCCACGCCGGCCTTGTCGTCCGCGCCCAGGACGCTGTCGCCGCTGGTGACGATCAGCTCCTGACCGGCGAGGGAGGGCAGGAAGGAGAAGCCGTCGATGACCACGCCGTTGGCGAGCGTCACGGGCTTGCCGTCGTAATTCGGGATGCACACGGGCTTCGTTGCGCCGCGCACGCCGTCGGAGGTGTCCATGTGGGCGATGAGACCGACCTTCGCCGGGTGATCGCCCTTGGCGGGGATGGTCGCGTAGACATAGCCGTGCTCGTCCACGCGGGCGTTTTCAACGCCCATGGCCTTCAGCTCGTCGACCAGCAGCTTCGCCAGCACCAGCTGGTTCGGGCTGGAGGGGCAGGTTTCGCACTCGGCCTCGGAGGTCGTTTCGATCTGGACATAGCGCAGGAATTTCTCTTTCACAGTCATGGGAAGCACTCCTTTATTTCAGGTTTATGAGATACATGTTTTCATCCAGGAGGGGCTTGCCCTCTGCCAGGGGACGCAGCATTTCATCGGCCCAGCGGGTCAGGCGCGGCGCGAACCAGTCCTCCTTCGGCCAGGAATCCGCGTGGATGACCAGCGCCTCCAGCAGCCCCAGCGCGAGGCCTGCGTCCAGTAGCGGCAGGTCGATCTGTCCGTCCGCATTGGTGTAGCCCTCCGCAAAGGCGTTGCGCTGCGCCTGCGTGCTGGTGTTGCCCAGCAGCACGCTCAGGTCGTGCATGGGGTGCCCCAGCCCGCAAAGGGAGAAGTCGATGGGTGCGGGACCGGCTTCCGTGAGCAGGATGTTGGACTGGCTGAGGTCGCAGTGGATGGAGATGAATCCGCCGGATGCGCGGTTGAGCCGGTCGGCGATGACCAGGGCAGCCTGATGCGCCGCGTCGATTTCATCGCTGTTCAGATGATACCGCTCGCCCATGTGACGGATGGCGTCGGCCTGCTCAAGCGCATGAGCCGCGTCGTAGCGCCGGAGGGCGCGATGCCGGAAATCCGCCGCTGCCTGATGCAGCCGGGCGACCATGCCGCCGATCTCATGCTGAAGGCCAGTCGTGAATTCGGCCTCCGTGATGCGGTGCCCCTCCAGCCAGGTCAGCAGGGTCGCCATGGTGCCGCCGGAGAGCGTCGCCTCCGCGATGGGGCGCTGTACCGGCAGCCCCTTGTCGGCAAGGTGCCGCAGGAAAGCCAGCTCCGCGCGGCGCTTGTCCGGGTCGTGGTCGATTTGAAGGCCCTCCGCAGCCCGGTGGATGCGCAGCAAATACTGCCCGTCCGCCCGGTATACGGCGTTCTCGTGCTGCTGGATGAACTCCGCCCCGTGCAGCCCAAAGGCCGTCAGCGCCTCCTGGAGAAGCTCGTTCACAGCCGGCTCCTTTCGATGGCGGCCAGCGCAGCGACGATGCCGTCCACCGCCGCCGACATGATACCGCCGGCATAGCCCGCGCCTTCGCCCACGGGGAACAGGCCGTCCAGCCCCTCCGCCATGCAGGTCGCGCGGTCGCGGTTCAGCCTCACGGGGGAGGAGGAGCGCGTCTCCACGCCGGTCAGCACCGCATCCGGGTGCGCAAAGCCGCGCAGCTGCCGGTCCATGCCGCGGATGCCGAATTTCAGGTCCTCAATGATGAAGCCGGGCAGGCATTCCCGCAGGTCCGCGGGGGTCACACCGGGCTGATACGTGGGGATCACATCGCCCAAAGCCTTCGTTGCGCGGCCGGCGAGCAGGTCCTCCACGCGCTGCACGGGGGCCTTGTAGCCACCGCTGCCACCGGGGCTCCCGGCGCCCAGGCGGTAGGCCGCCTGCTCGATGCTCCGCTGCCACACGAAGCCGGCGAGGGGATGATCGTCGCCGAAGTCCTCCGGGTTCACGCCGACCAGCAGCGCCGCGTTGGCGTTGCGGCCGTCGCGGGCGTGGTAGCTCATGCCGTTGACGCACAGGCCGCCCGGCTGGCTCGCCGCCGCGATCACCTCGCCGCCCGGACACATGCAGAAGGTGTAGCAGCCGCGCTTGTCCGGCGTGTGGACGGCCAGCTTGTAGTCTGCCGCGCCCAGGGCCGGGTGCTGCCAGCTCCGGCCGTACTGCGCCTTGCTGATCAGCGATTGCGGATGCTCGATGCGCACGCCCATCGCGAAGGGCTTTTGCACCATGATCACGCCCTGATTGAAAAGGCTCTGCATGGTGTCGCGGGCGCTGTGGCCGATGGCGAGGAGCACGCTGTCGGTGAGGATCTCGCGCTTCCCGCCCTGCTGGCTGACGCATACGCCCTCCACACGGTGTCCGCGCACGATCAGCTCCGTCACCTTCGTGCCGAACAGGACCGTTCCGCCCAGGCGGATGATCTCGTTGCGGATGCCCGCGACGACGCCCTTGAGGCGGTCGGTGCCGATGTGGGGCTTGGACAGGTACAGGATCTCCTCCGGCGCGCCGTGGTCCACGAAGGTGCGCAGCACATGGCGGATGTAGGGCGATTTGGTGCCCGTGGTCAGCTTGCCGTCGGAGAATGCGCCGGCGCCGCCCTCGCCGAACTGCACGTTGCTGTCCGGGTCGAGGACGCCGTCCTTCTGCATGGCGGCCACGTCCTGCGTGCGCTGATCGACGGGCTGACCGCGCTCGATGAGGATGGGGTTCGCGCCGGACTGCGCCAGCGTCAGCGCGGCAAAGAGGCCCGCGGGGCCAGCGCCGACCACCACGGGCGGGCGGGCGAAGGCAGGCTTTTCAAGTACCGGCGGGGCAGGGGGCATCACCCGGTTGACCGTGCCGGGCTTGAAGCGCTTGAACCAGGCGTCCTCGTTCTTCAGCTTCACATCGCAGGAGACGACGAAGTGCACGTCGCCCTTGTCGCGCGCGTCCACGGACTTTTTCGCCAGCGACAGGGAGATCAGCTGGTCCGCGGGGATGCGGAGCTTGCGCAGCACGGCCTCGGTCAGCAGCGGCATATCCCACGACAGGGGCAGGGAAATGTTGTCAAGTCGGAGCATAGGTACCTCGTTACAGGCGCTGATCGCGCTGGATGATCGCGCCGTGGCCGGGCAGGAGCAGCCAGCCCTCGCCGTCCATCATGGCCTTGAGCGCGGCGAGGATGCGGCGGTACTTTGCGCTGTCCTGGTTGACGCTGCGGGCGAGGTAGGGGGCGAGGCGGTTGAACTCTGCCTGGGGCGCGATGCAGTCGTGAATGTTGATGTAGTCGTCGCCGGTAATGGCGACGCGGTGCCGGTCGTCCATCAGTACGGTTTCGCCGGGGACGTGGCCGCCGTTGCCCTGCAGGACGGTGAAATCCATGTCGCCAAAGGAAAACCGGCCGATCTGGCTCAGGGGCTGGGAATCGTCGCAGGGCTGGGAATCGAGCTGCCGCAGCCGGTGAAGCTCCGGCGGCACATAGTCGCAGATCAGGTTCGACAGCCGGTAGTAGGGACGCATGTTGGGGTTCTCCTCCCGGGGGCAGGGCTGGCCCAGATGCTCACTGGCGAAGCAGTCCGCCGTCCGGCGCGAGCACCAGACCGTGTCAAAATACCGGCTGATGCCCGAATGGTCGGAGTCGGAGTGGGTCAGGAGCATTTCCTTCCTGCGCAGGTCGAAGTCGGGGAAGACTGACCGCAGCACCCGCATCGTCAGCCGGGCATAGCAGCTGAAGCCGCCGTCCACCACCAGCAGCGCGCGGGTCTTCTCGTCCTCCAGGACGGTGATGTTGCTGCCGCAGGGCGGTTCGATGACCGTCACGCTGACCCGGTCGGTGAGGCGCTGGGCGGTGATGCGGCAGTCATAGGCGGTGCCGCCGTGCTCGGAGACGAAATGGGCAAACCGGCTGATATATTCGAAGGTTTTTCCCGGCGGTTCGCCCTTGTCGTCCAGCTGCTGCATGACCAGATTGGTGTAGTAGATGAATTCGCTGGTCTGCTCCTGCGTCATGCGGAGCAGGCGGCGCATTTCGTCGGCGAAGGTGAGGTAGAAGACTGTGTTGTCCAGCCGCTTTTCGCCCGCGTCGTAGTCGAGGATCCGCACGGTGCAGATCTCCGAAAGCTTCCGCAGCAGCCCCTCGATCACGCCGGGCTCTTCGATGTACAGCCCCAGCTTGAGGGTCACGGTCCCGCCGGAGGCCGGCTGGCTGGAAATGTAGGAGATGCTGACGCGATGCTGTGCGAGCAGCTCCAGCACGGGGATCGTCGCCCCCGGCGCATCGGGCACCCCGATCTCTGCCAGCACGATCTTCACATACGCGGCGGTCTGCAGGAAGCCCGCGCGGGTCAGCTCCGCCTCGATGGCGTCCAGCCCATGCTCCTCCGCTTCCACGTCCAGGAACAGCGTGTGGGCGTCCACGGCCTTGTTGTAGCTGGCGCGGGTCATGTTGCCGCCGTGGGCGAGGATGATGCGGCTGGCCTCGAGGAATGCGCCGGTCTTGTCCGGCAGGGTGGTCATGAAAGAACGCTTCAAGCGCAGTCGCCTCCTTTTTTCAGCGAACGAACAGCTCCGGCTGCAGCGCCGGGGCGATCGTCCGCCATTCCTCATACGCGGCTTCCCAGGTATCCCGGGCAAAGGGCCGCCGGGGATCGCCAATGCGCTCGGCAAACTGGATGCAGTACCGGATGAAGCTGCCCATCTTCTCGCGCCGGGTGCGCCAGGACATGAACATGAGCTCGCTCCAAACGCGGGCGGCAGCGTACTGACTGCTCTGCCGGACCTGCGCGATCAACGGCTCCGGGTCGTAGGGGATGCGGCGCTCGGTCACGGCGCAGCGCCCGTTTTCAATGGTCAGCAGCGTGTAGGGCGCGCAGCATTCCTCGCAGTCCAGCGGATCGCCGCAGCCGCCGGGGTTCACGAGCAGCCGCCCGTTAAAATCGCCGAAGCACTGGATGTGGTTGTGGCCGAAGATGTACACGCCCGGTTCCTGATGGTCGATGCAGGCCGTGAAGGCTGCGTCGCCGGCCATCCGGCTGCGGAAATCCTGCAGCAGCGTTTCATGGGCGACGTTTCCGTCCGGGTACATGCGGGCCAGGCTGCTGGTGCGGTAGTGGGCGTGGAGCGTCTTGCCGACGAAGGCCTCCGAGGAATGCGCCATCCGCACCGTCACGTCCTCGCAGGAGAAGGTGAGCTCCTCCGGCAGATCGTGCAGCCAGCGGCGATTTTCGTCCGTCAGCGTATCCCGGCACCATCGGGCGATCTCATACTGCCCGCTGTCATCGTGGGGAAAGACGTACAGGTCGTCGTTGTTGCCTCGGATGAAGCGTGCGCCGGGGATGTCGCGGATGAGCGTGATCACCTCGTTCGGCCAGGGCGCGCTGATACAGTAATCGCCCGCGAACAGGAAGCCCTCCGCGCCATGCTTCCGCGCGTCCTCAAGCGCCAGCCGCAGCGCGGGCGCATTGCCGTGTACGTCGGAAAAGACGGCGTATTTCATGATGGCTCCTCCTGTTCGCAGGCGGTCGTGTCAGTCTGTATGCCATTTCAGCTGCTCGGGGAAGACGAAAGCCTCCTCCGGGTAGTAGACCTTCGTCAGCTCCAGCCCGTGGGGCGGGGCGGTCACGCCCAGCGACAGGCGGTCGAGGGTCCGGTACGCCTCGCTGAAGGCGTCGCCGCTGCGCTTTCCGTGGCCGATCTCGATCAGCGTTCCGGCGATGATGCGCACCATGTTGTACAGGAACGCGTCGCCCTCGATGACGAGGGTGAGCTCGTCGCCCGATGCGGTCAGGTCGGCGGAGTAGATCGTGCGGACGGTGGTCTTCGCCGTGCCGCCGGCGGCCTGGAAGGCAGCGAAATCGTGTGTGCCCAGCAGCTGTTTCGCCGCCTCCTGCATCGCAGGGACGTCCAGCGGAACCGGCACGTGCACATGGGTGCAGCGGCGGATGGCGCTGGCGTGGCGGCTGTTGATGATGCGGTAGGTATAGCGCTTGCGGCGGGTCATGAAGCGCGTGTGGAACTCCGGCGGGACCTCCCGGCCGGTGTGGACGCGCACGTCCCGGGGCAGCATGGTGTTGAGCACAAAGGGGTACTTTTCGGGCGGGATGCGGCTCTCCGTGTCGAAGTGGACCGCCTGCCCCAGGGCGTGCACGCCTGCGTCCGTGCGGCTTGCGCCGGTGACGACGATGCGCTCGCCGGTGGCCCTTTGCAGGGCCTCCTCCAGCACCTGCTGGACGGCGAGGCCGTTCAGCTGCCGCTGCCATCCGGCGTAATTCGTGCCGTCATATTCGACGGTCAGCAGAATGCGTCTCATGCGATCAGCCCCTTCACCGCGGCCGTCACGACAGGTACCGCCCAGCCCTCCAGCACGATCAGTGCGATCAGCGCGGCCACGCAGGCGGCGGCGATCCAGTCGTTCCGGGTGATCCGGAGGACACGCAGGCGGGTACGGTTCTCGCCGCCGTGGTAGCAGCGGCTCTCCATGGCCATGGCCAGATCGCCCGCGCGGCGGAAGGCGCTGACGAACAGCGGCACCAGCAGCGGCACCATCGCCTTGGCGCGGGCGAGCAGATTGCCGGACTCGAAGTCGGCGCCGCGCGCCATCTGCGCCTTCATGATCTTGTCGGCCTCCTCCATCAGCGTGGGGATGAACCGCAGCGCGATGGACATCATCATCGCCAGCTCATGGGCGGGGAAGTGGATCTTCTTCAGCGGGCTGAGCAGCAGCTCGATGCCGTCGGAGAGGGCGATGGGCGAGGTGGTGAGGGTCATCAGCGACGTGCCCATCACCAGGAACACCAGGCGCAGGGAATAATGGATCGCCTGCGAGAGGCCCTCCTGCGTAATGCGGATCACGCCCCACTCGACCAGCAGCGTTTCGCCGGAGGAGAAGAACAGGTTCATCAGGAAGGTGAGGATCAGGATGAAACGTAGCGCCTTCACGCCCTTGACGAGCATGCGGAAGGGGATCTTCGACATGCGGGCGCTCAGGTAGATGAAGCCCAGCACGATGGCGTAGCCCACCAGGGAGTGCACCATGAACACCGCCACGATCATCGCGATGGTCAGCAGGATCTTCGTCCGGGGGTCCAGGCGGTGCACCCAGCTGTCCACGGGATAGTACTGGCCGAGGGTGATATTCTTCATCATGCCTTTGCGCCCCCCTTCCACAGCCGGAGCAGATGCTCATGCAGCTCCTCCTGCGTGTACAGATCGTCCGGCAGATCGACGCCGCGGGCGCGGAGCTGCGCGCAGAGCTGGGCTGCCTCCGGGACGCCAAGGCCCACGCTGTGCATCATCTCCGGCTGGGAGAAGACCGCCCGGGGCGTGTCGCTCGCCACGACCGTGCCCTTGCTCATCACGATCATGCGGGTCGCCAGGCGTGCGCAGTCGTCCATGGAATGGCTGACCATCACAACGGTCGTGTTGCCCTCGCGGTGCAGGTCCTGGATCATGCCGAGGATGCGGTCGCGGCCCTTCGGATCCAGACCCGCGGTCGGTTCGTCCAGAATCAGGTACTTGGGCTCCATCGCGAGCACGCCTGCGATGGCCACCCGGCGCATCTGTCCGCCGGACAGCTCGAAGGGGCTGCGCTCGGCGTACTTGTCGTAATCCAGATGGACATGCGCCATGGCCGCCCGGACCCGACGATCGGTCTCCTCGGCGGAAAGCCCCTGATTCCTGGGGCCGAAGGCGATGTCTTTGACGACGGTTTCCTCAAACAGCTGATACTCCGGGTACTGGAAAACCAGACCGACATTCTGCCGGATGCGTCGTTTGTCTACTTTTTCGCCGTTCATATCCTCGCCATCGACAAGGATCAGACCGGAAGTCGGTTTGAGCAGGCCGTTCAGATGCTGCACCAGCGTGGACTTGCCGCTGCCCGTATGGCCGACGATGCAGACGAACTCGCCGTCCTCGATGGTCAGGTTCACGTCGCGGATCGCGGTGGACTGGAACGCACTGCCCTGGGAATAGGTGTGCGTCAGGTTCTTTACTTCGATCGGCATAAGAGCTTGCATACCTCCTCGGCCATTTCCTCCACGGTCAGGATCCCCTCGGGCAGGGGCATGCCGTCCCTGCGCAGGTCCTGCGCCAGATCAGTCATGTGGGGCACGTCCAGATGCAGCTCCCGCAGCGTCTCCACCTGCTCGAAGACCTCGCGGGGCTTTCCGGTCAGCGCGACCTGACCGTGGTTCATCACCACCACGCGGTCGGCCTGCGCGGCTTCCTCCATGTAGTGAGTGATCCACACGACGGTGATGCCCTTCTCCCGGTTGAGCCGGCGGATGGTGGAGAGCACCTCCTTGCGGCCGGAGGGGTCGAGCATGGCGGTGGCCTCGTCAGCGATGATGACGCTGGGCTGCATGGCGAGGATGCCGGCGATGGCGACGCGCTGCTTCTGGCCGCCGGAGAGCATGTGGGGCGCGGACTCGGCAAAGTCCGTCATGCGGACGGCAGCGAGCGCCTCGTCGATGCGGCGGACCATCTCGTCATGCGGCACGGCGAGGTTCTCCAGCCCGAAGGCGACGTCCTCCCGCACGACCGTGGCGACGATCTGGTTGTCCGGGTTCTGGAAGATCATACCCGCCTGCTGGCGGATGTCCCAGAGGTGCTCGTCATCCTGCGTATCCAGCCCGCAGACGGTGACCCTGCCTTCCGTGGGCACATACAGCGCATTGAGCAGCTTGGCCAGCGTGGACTTGCCGGAGCCATTGTGGCCCAGCACCGCCAGGAACTCGCCGCGCCGCACATCCACGGACACGCCGCTGAGCGCAGGCTCCGCTGCGTCCTCGTAGGTGAAGGAGACGTCCTTCACCGAAATGATCGTATCGTTCATTCCAAGACTCCTTGTTGGGGATAATATACCACCCTATATAATACCACAGGAGCGGAGCGCCTGCAAGGCTTCGGGCCAAAAAACAAAGAAATCCCGCCTGCGGGGGCAAGCGGGAAGTTGGAGCGTCACTCGCTGTCGGCGAGCCACATGGCGTAGGCATTGGCGGCGGTTTCGCCGTTGGCGATCACTTCGATGAAGTAGTCGTGATAGAACTCCGCGAAGCCATAGGCGAGCCAGAAGGATTCGCTCAGGAGGAACATCTCCTCATCGCCGATGCTCCCGGCGTACAGGGGCAGGAAGGTCTCGCAGTACAGCCCCAGGTCGTCGGGCGACAGATACAGCTTTGCGCCGTAGGTCTCGGCGTTGAGGTAGTTGCATAGGCGCAGGACCTCGTCCGCCCGGTCCTCGGGCACGTTCTGCTCGTAGTAGGCGATGATGAGCGCACCGTCGTACATCGCGTGGGCGTCCATGCCGATGCAGCTGCCAAGGGCGGAGGTCTTCTCCAGGTCGAAGGACAGGCTGCACATCGGGTATTCCATGGACGTCTCGTAGATGAGCTCCTCCGAATCGAGGAAGGCGCAGATGGCCTTCAGTACGAGGGCGGCGGCCTCGTCCTCGGAGAATTCGGGCGCATTTTCGGCGGACGCGGGGAGAACGGCGAGCAGGAGCGCTGCGAGCAGGGCGAGGAGCTTCTTCATGGGGTCATCCTTCCTTTCTGTTGTGCATGTCGCGGGGAAAATGTGGGCAGGCTGTGGATAACAGGGAAATGGAGGGCGGGGCATGCTGACGATCTTCGTGCGCTCGGTGATTCTCTACGGGGCGTCGCTCCTGGCGATGCGCGTGATGGGCAAGCGGCAGGTGGGGCAGCTGCAGCCCTTCGAGGTCGTGGTGGTCATCATGATCGCCGAGCTGGCCGCGACGCCCATGGGCGGCGTCGGGATCCCGCTGCTGTACGGGATCCTGCCGATGATCGCCCTGGCGGTCTGCCACGGGCTGATCTCCTGGGCGTGCATGAAGTCCCAGCGGGTCCGCCGCTGGTTCTGCGGGCAGCCGACGGTACTGGTACGCGACGGCGTGATCTGCGAAAAGCAGCTGCGCAAGAGCGCCGTCGACCTCAACGATCTGATGGAGGCCATCCGCACCGGCGGCGTGCTGGACCCGATGGAGGTCGGGACGGCCGTGCTGGAGCCGGGCGGGCAGATCAGCGTGTTTCCGAAGGCGGCGAACAGGCCGCTCACCCCGGCAGACATGGGGCTTACGGTCGCATCAGAAGGGCTGCCCCTGCCGCTGGTGATGGACGGCGAGGTGCAGAGGGAAAACCTGAAAAGGGGCCGCCTGACGGAAGCCTGGCTGCGGGAAACCGCCGGAAAGGCCGGATTCCCCGACGTCAGCGGGATATTCTTCCTCTGCCTGAGCAGGAGCGGCGAGATGCTCATCCAGGGCAAGGGCTGCCTGGAGAGCCGGGTGCTGCAGGTGCTGGAGGCGGAAAGGGCGGTGTGGTGAATGCGGACGGGGCTTTGCATCTCGCTCCTGCTGCTGGCGGCGACGATCGCGGCGGGCATGGTGTCGGCAGGGGAGATCGGGCGCATTTCCGCGCGATATGTGTCCGCGGCGGAGGAATTGAGCGTCATGACGGAAAAGCACGACTGGGAGCGGGCGGCGCAGACGGTCGCGGCGTACCTGGATTCGTGGCGGGATACGGTGCCCGCGCTCCAGACGCTGATCAACCATGAGGACACGGACAGCGTGACGCTGTCGCTTTTGCAGCTGCAGGCCGCCATCCGGGCGCAGGACGAGGCGGGGTGCTTCACCGCCTGCGCGGAGCTGCGGGAGAACGCGCTGCACCTGTACCACCGGGACGGCTTCTCCTGGGCCAATGTGCTGTGATGCTCAGCGGGTCGAGTTGATGGTGATCAGGTGGATCTGCGGTCGGCAGAACAGGCGCATGGGCAGCACGGTTGTGCCCACGCCCCGGCTGATGAGCAGGTCGGTGCGGTTCTGGCGCAGCCAGCCGCTGCGGTACTGATCGTCCACGCCGTCATCCCGCAGCAATCCGCCGAAGAAGGCGAGCTGCCCGCCGTGGGTGTGGCCGAACAGGCCCAGGTCAAACCAGCGCAGGTCGCGGTTCATATCCTCCGCCGCGAGGGCCTGCGGGATGATCTCCGGCGTGTGGCAGAGGAAGATGACGTAATCCCTCTGGCGCACCTGCGCGGCAACGCCCTTCAGGTCGGGATGGCCGTTGTTCACGTCGTCGATGCCGGCGATGTAGATGTTTTCCGTGCCGATGCGCACGCTCGTTACCGAGTTGACCAGCGGCGTGACGCCTGCCGACTGCATGGCGGCCCGGAGCTGGTTGAGGTTGCTTTCCGGGAGGGTGCGGTCGTGGTTGCCGACGACGGCATATACGCCGTAGCGGCTGTGGATGCGGGGCAGCGTGCGGAAGAACTCGACCGCGCCGCTGCTGTCATCGGCGTAATCGCCGCCGAGCAGGACGATATCCGCATTGAGCGTGTTGACCTTGCTGACCAGCGCGGAAACACGGTCAGCGCCGAAGGTCCCGCCCTTATGGACGTCGGTGAGATACACGACGCGCAGCTGGCCGATCCCGGCGGGGAGGTCATCGGCGCGCAGGGTGACCGTCTCTGTTTCCAGCAGGTACGGCTCGACGAAAGGCCAGGCCAGCGCAAACAGGAGCGCAGCCACCGCGAGGACGATCAGTACCGTCCGGGAGCGCCGCTTGCCGGGATCGTATGCGCCTGCGTGGCGGCCGTCGGGAACGTCATAACCGGGAAAGAGCATGAGAGCCTCCTTCGGGTGGGTCAGGCAGGGAGGAGAAGCAGCATCAGCGGCACGGTCGCCATGGAGAGGGCGGTGGAGAGCGCCACGCCGCGGGAAGCCAGCGCCCGGTCGCAGTCGAACACCTCCGACTGCATGGCGGTCAGCGCCGCGCAGGGCATTGCCGTGCAGACGAAGACGGACTTGACCACCATCGGCGGCAGCGGCGTGAGGAAGAGCAGCAGGATCATCGCCGGGAAGACGATCAGCCGCAGGGCGCAGACCAGCAGGAGCTTCATGTCGGTCAGATGCGCGGGGCGCAGGCTGATCAGGCGCGCGCCGATGACGAACATGGCGACCGGCGTGGTCACGCTGCCCATCATATTCAGCGCATTGTTGATAAAGTCCGGCAGACGCCAGCCGGTGAGGAACAGCAGCAGGCCTGCAGCGATGGCGATCAGGGACGGGTTCGTCAGGAGCTTGCGCGGCTGCATGGCCTTCGCGCCGCCGAAGAAGTAGGCGCCCAGCGTCCAGCACATCAGGTTGAACGCAGCGACGAAGACCACCGCGTAGATCAGCGCGGATTCGCCCAGCGCGGCGGTGATGACCGGATAGCCCATGTAGCCGCAGTTGGAGACCATGGCGAGATTCGTCAGGACGCTGCGGCGCTCGGCAGGCTCCCGGACGAACAGGGAAAAGGCGATCACGCCCGCCAGCGCGATGGTTGCGCAGGTCAGCACGAAGACCCATGCCAGCTCGGCGATCAGCTGCCCGGTCACGTCCTGCTGGAGCTTGTGGACGATCATGGCGGGCTGCGCAAAATAGAGCACGAGGGTATTCAGGCCCTTCAGTCCGCGCTCGTCGAGGATGCGGAACCGGGCCGCGCCCAGACCTGCGAGCATCAGCAGGAACAGGGAGAGGACTTGCCAGAGTGCAGTCATAAGGATACCTCCTGAAGGAGAAATAATGCTGGAGAGCCGCGAGGGAGGACTCCCTCAGTCAGCCGCAGGCGGCTGCCAGCTCCCTCAGGGAGGGAGCCTTTTGGTGCGCGTCCATGCGGCAATATGAAACAGGCAGGCGAAGCCCGCGCTGCAAGCCGCGCGTCACGCTGCGCCTGTTGCGCAGCGTGCCCCCCGCAAGGAAGCCGCCAAGCGTGCCCCATCCGCGCTGCAAGCCGCGCGTCGCGCCGCGCCTGTTGCGCGGCGTGACCCCTGCAAGGAAGCCGCCAAGCGAGCACCCGCCCGCGCCGCAGGCGCGGCCCTGGGAGTCCAGAGGGGCTGTGTCCCTCTGGCGGGGTCCAGGGGCAGAGCCCCTGGTTGACATTGGGGTGATTGTATTGTACACTATTTCCAGTCGATAGACAAGAATGGAGAGGGTGGAACGATGAATAAGTTTCGTACTTTTGATCCCTGTACGCTGCTGGCGCCGGTGCCGGCGGTGATGGTCTCCTGTGCGTGTCCGGAGCTGGATCCGAAGCCGAATATCATTACCATTGCCTGGGCCGGTACGGTCAACAGCGACCCGCCGATGGTGTCGGTCAGCGTCCGCAAGAACCGTTACAGCCATGCGCTGATCCGACAGAGCGGGGAGTTCGTGGTCAACCTGGTCGACCAGGAGCGCTGCAAGGCGGTGGATTTCTGCGGCGTCCGCTCGGGCAAGGATGTGGATAAGTGGCAGGAGTGCGGCCTCACGCCCATGCCGGCCATTGGGCTGATGCATGCGCCCGCCATCGCCGAATGCCCCGCATACCTGGCCTGTAAGGTCCGGCAGGTGCTGGAGCTGGGCAGCCATGACATGTTCATCGGCGAGGTCGTGGGCGTTCAGGTGCGCGACGACCTGTTCGCGGCGGATGGCTCGCTGCACCTGGAGCATGCCGGCCTGGTCGCGTATAACCACGGCGTGTACCAGCGCACGGCGGAGGTCATGGGCTTCTTCGGCTATTCCGTCGCCCGGCCTGAGGTGCTGGAGCGCCGGATGAAGACCTACGAAAAGTGATCCCCAAGAAAAAGTGAACGGCAAAGCGCCCTCCGGTCCGCTGCATGCGGCGTTCCGGAAGGCGCTTGTTTGTATCGTCAGGGCATGGGATGACGCTTCTGCCAGTCGCGGCGGAGGATCGCCCACATCTCCACATCCTGGAACTCCCCTTTGTTCCAGATGCGCTGGCGCAGATGCCCCTCGTGGGTCATGCCGCACTTCTCCATCACCCGCCCGCTGGAGGGATTGGCCGAAAAGTGCTGCGCCTCGACCCGGTGCAGCCGGAGCACCGTGAAGGCCTCATTCAGCACCGCCTCCAGCGCCTCGGTCATCAGGCCGCGGTTCCAGTGGCTCCGGGCCAGGCTGTAGCCGACCTCGACCGTGCTGTTTTCCGCCGAAAAGGACATGAAGCCGATCGTCCCGACGGCGCGGTTTGTTTCCTTCTCCACGATGCACCAGCTTGACGGCTCGCCCAGACGGTACTGCTGCAGGACATAGCGGATGTACGCCTTCGTCTCCCAGATGGAGCGGTGTGCCGTCCACAGCACGTGCCGGGCTACCTCCGGATCCTGCGAATAGGCGAAGAGGTCCGGCGCGTCCTTGAGCGTCATCCGACGCAGGATCAGCCGGGGCGTTTCGATCACTGGCAGGCGCGAAAAGTACTCCTGTGGCGAATGGGGCAGTCCTGCCGGCATCATCAGCCACGACAGGAGCGTCCGGTTGCGGTCAGCCATGATACAGGCGTGCCGCCGGCGCCGTCAGCAGGTTGCCCGGCAGGGTGGGCGCGGGGATGCCGTTGTGCAGGCTGCCGTAGATCATCAGGATCACGCCGGTCACCAGCAGCAGCGCCATCACCGCGATAAAGGCGATGTACAGGGGATGAACAGGCTCCTTCTTTGCCATCAGGACGCTCCTTTCCGACAGGAAATTCGACGGGCGAAACAGAAAAGAAATAATTCCGAAATATTTTACAAATGGGGAAGAAAGCCGCCGACTCAGTCGTTGGTATGGGCAGAGGCATTGAGCCGGGTGAAGGCCATCATGATGCCCAGGGCGGTCTTGCCGTCACGGAAGGTGCCGTCCATGACCTTGGCGGCAGCCTCGGCCAGGGGCATGCGGGTGGTGGCGACGAACTCGTCCTCGTCCGGATGGGTCGGGCCCTGCTTCAGACCGGTGGCGAGGTAGAGATGGATGCGCTCGTTGCAGAAGCCGGGCGTGGTCTCCAGCACGGTCAGCTTCGTCCAGCTGTCAGCCAGCAGGCCGGTCTCCTCGGAGAGCTCGCGCTGGGCGCAGAAGAGCGGATCCTCCTCGGCGCTGTCCAGCTTGCCGGCGGGGATCTCCAGGGTGATGCGGTGCATGGGTGCGCGGTACTGGTGCACGAGGATGATGTTGTTCTCCTCATCCAGCGCGACAACGGCGGAAGCGCCGGGATGGCACGCGACCTCGCGCAGGGCGATATGGCCGTTGGGGAGCTCCACATTCCAGTGCTCCAGCCGGATGATCTTGCCTTCAAAGACGACCTTGCCGTCCACATACTTTTCGATCAGGTTCTGCTCGTTCATGGATATGCCTCCTGCTTTCGCATAGATATGGGGAGGGAAGCTCCCTTGCAGAACACATTCGACACACCGCAGCCGGATTCCTGCCTGCTCATGCGCAGCAAAGGCATATGGGCGGATGCTCCGGCTTGACCGGGCCGCGGCTGCTGCGGTATAATATATACTGAACCTCTATATCGTCATTCCAAGGAGGGAATCGCCATGAAGAATTCTGGCGCAAAGATTCTGGGCAGGCTGGCGGCGGTCGTGACGCTGCTCCTGCTGATCGTGAGCACCGCGGCGCCCGCGCAGGCGCTGGTGGGCTGGGAGAGCGTGACCGTCAGCGTGCAGTGGACGGATGCGCAGGGCAATGTGCAAACGGTGCCTGCCTGGAGCATCCCGGAGGACGCGGCGGGCGACGGCACGACCATCACCCACGGCTACTGGGTGACGCTGGATCCGCAGGCGCTGGGGACGGCGCTCACCGTGCAGATCGGCCATCCCGATCCGGGCTACGTCTTCATGACCATGAACGGCGATCTGACGCTGTACTGGTCGGAGACGGAGAACGCGCAGAGCCTGCATGATGATTATGCCCAGTATATCGGCTACTACTACAACGGCGCGCTCAACACGCAGATGTCCGAGTACATCAAGCTGTACGTCTCCACGGAACTGCCGCCCTTTGAGGTGCCGGAGGAGCCGGTCTTTACCGAGCCTTCGGGCAGCGTGAGCAACCTGCGGACCAAGGCGGTCATCCCGGTGTATTACGTGCACGAGAATGGTCAGCTGCTCGACCTGATCGAGGTGCAGCTGCCCCAGGGCACGCACACCCTGTGGCCGGAGAGTGCGAAGGTCGCCGGGTATGAGCTGACCGGCGCCGGGTCCGCCACGGTGAACGTCTATGCCGAAGGGGCGGACGTGGCCAGCGTGACCTTCTATTACCGGGACGCATACGTCGCCCCGGCAGAGGCGACCATTGACGTGTACTATGTGCACGAGAACGGCACGCTCCTGGACCAGCAGCAGCGGACGCTTGCCGAGGGCACGCATACCATCCGCCCGGAGAGCAGCCGTACGTCTGCGTACGAGCTGACGGGCGAGGACGCCGTCTCCGTGACGGTGGACGGCAACGGCTGGGCGAACGCGGCGAGCGTGACCTTCTACTACCGGGACGCGTACGTTGCCCCGGCGGAGGCCGTCATCCCGGTCTACTACTATCACCAGGACGGCCAGCTGCTGGATATGCAGGAGAAGACCCTGCAGGCAGGTACGCACACGATCGTGCCGGAGAGCGCCTTTGTCGGCGGCCTGGAGCTGGTCAGCGAGAGCGCGGTGACGCTCACTGTCTATGACAACGGCTCCGCCAGCGCGGCCAATGTGGTCTTCCTCTACAAGGACGCGTATGTCGCCCCCGTGACCGGCGAGGCGACGGTCATCTACCAGCTCGAAGGCGGCCGGGTGATCGAGCAGAAGATCATCACCCTGGCGCAGGGCGAACAGACCGTGTGGCCCGAGAGCAGCAAGACTGCCGGCCTGGAGCTGGTGAGCAGCGGCTCGGTGGGCGTGTATGTGGACGGCGGCGGCGCTGTCAGCCCGAACCCGGTGGTCTTCACCTACCGCGAGCCCGCCGCGAAGCAGGCGCAGGTGACGGTGTACTACTTTGACACGATGGGGAACGAGATCGCCTCCCGCCAGACGGTGACGCTGCCGGAGGGCACGCACCGGCTCGAGGCGGTGCCGTCGGATCTTCCCAGGGGGTACGAGCTGATCTCCGAGGCGGTCATCGACGTGACGGTCCGCGCGGACGGCACGTACACCCCCTCCGGGGACGAAGTGTCCTTCTGGTACCGCCCGGTGCAGGAGGAGGTCGTTTCTCCGGTGGAGCCGATCATCCCTGCTGCGAAATCGGCGCAGGTGACGGTGTACTACTTTGACACGATGGGGAACGAGATCGCCTCCCGCCAGACGGTGACGCTGCCGGAGGGTACACACCGGCTCGAGGCGGTGCCGTCGGATCTTCCCGGGGGGTACGAGCTGATCTCCGAGGCGGTCATCGACGTGACGGTCCGCGCGGACGGCACGTATACGCCCTCCGGGGACGAGGTGTCGTTCTGGTACCGCCCGGTGCAGGAGGAGGTCGTTTCTCCGGTGGAGCCGATCATCCCTGCTGCGAAATCGGCGCAGGTGACGGTGTACTACTTCGATACGATGGGGAACGAGATCGCCTCCCGCCAGACGGTGACGCTGCCGGAGGGCACGCACCGGCTCGAGGCGGTGCCGTCCGATCTTCCCAGGGGGTACGAGCTGATCTCCGAGGCGGTCATCGACGTGACGGTCCGCGCGGACGGCACGTACACCCCCTCCGGGGACGAGGTGTCCTTCTGGTACCGCCCGGTGCAGGAGGAGGTCTTTGCGCCCGAAACGCCTGTGCAGAAGGCCAGCGTGACCGTGCGCTATCTCGATTCACGCGGAAAGGCCATCGCGGCCGATTCGGTCCTGTCGCTGGACAACGGCGTGCACACCATCCGTCCCGAGGCAGCCCATGTGCCCGCAGGGTATGAACTGTTCCCCGGTACGGCGGAAACGGCGACCGTGACCGTCACCTCCGGCAAAGCCAACCAGGATTACGTGAATTTCTACTTCGCTCAGGTCCGGCAGACGCCTTCTTCCTTTGACGTCCGGGTGTACTACTATGACACCATGGGCAAGCAGATCGCCTCCGTTCAGACGCTGCAGCTGACCGCAGGCACGCACCGCATCACGGCGCAGCCTGCCGACCTTCCCTCCGGATACGAGCTGGCCTCCGAGGCGAGCTTCACCCTGACGGTCGGGACGGACGGCTCCCTCGACCGTGCGGCGGAGGACGTGGGCTTCTGGTACGCGCCTGTGCAGACGGCGCCGAAGACGGCGGTCGTCAGCGTGCAGTACATCGACAGCCTCGGCCGGATCATTTCCGGACCGTATCAGTATGAGCTGACCGGCGGCCAGACCTACACCCTGTATCCCGACGAGGCGCTTGTGCCGCAGGGCTATGACGCTGCGTCGGCCGATGCGGTGAAGGTGCAGGTGGCGAAGGACGGCACGCCCTCCGTGTCGACCGTGCTCTTCACCCTGTCCCTGCAGAAGGACCCGGCCGGCATCCCTGCCGGGCAGAAGATCGGCCGCTACGGCCTGGTCAGCGGCGTGGACGTGGCCTTCCGCACCGAGCCCAGCACCAGCGGCGGCAACAAGACCGTCATCTTCCGCGCGAAGAAGGGCAGCAGCGTGTACATGGTCAGCTCCGACTACAACACGCGGGGAGAGTTGTGGGCTCACGTGCTCATCGACGGCCGCGACGGCTACATGCAGGCCAAGTACATCGACCTGCTGACGCAGAAGGCCAGCGACGTGTACGCCCAGTCCGTGGGCGCAACGCCCGTCCCCACCGCGACGCCTGTGCCGACGCCCACGCCCGTTCCGTCTCCCACGCCCACGGAGGTGTTCGTCGAGGCGATCACGCCCGCGCCGACGGCCTATAACGGCTATGCGCTGGTCACCGGCACTGCGCCCCTGCGCACCGGCACCGGCACGTCCGACCTTACCATCCAGTACCTCTCCGCAGGGGACGTCCTGCTGGTCAAGGGCCAGGTGCTCAACGCCTATACCGGCAAGACCTGGAGCGCCGTGCAGACGCTGAACGGTCAGTCCGGCTATGTGGAGACGCGTGTGCTGCAGAGCATCACTGAGCGGGAGGCCGCTCAGCTCATCCGCATCTGGGAGCAGCAGAACGCCACGCCCGCCCCCACGCAGCTGGTCACCAACACCCCCGAACCCATCCAGCAGCAGGGTTATGCCTACACGGTCACGGATTACGTGCCCTTCCGGCAGATGCCCAGCGAGCAGAGCCGCATCATCGACAACCTGCGTTACGGCACGGTCGTCTACATTGCCGGTCAGACCTGGTCCGGCGGACGGACGTGGCACAGCGTGGCCGTCGACGGCGAGTGGGGCTACATCCGGGAGGATCTGATCCGCCTGATGACCATCGCCGAGGAGGACGCCTACCTCGACAGCCTGTTCGCCACGCCCACCCCGACGCTGGCGACCACCAACCGGCCCTACGACGATCAGGGGCTGTCCAGCTACGGCTATGTGGACGCCTCGTCCGTCAATTTCCGCGACGGCGCGTCGAAAAATGCCCGCCGCATCGGCGAATTGAAGCGCTATGCCCTGTGCCTGATCCTGAACACGACCTACGCCGAGGGCGCGACGTGGTATCAGGTGGATTACAGCGGCCAGCGCGGCTATGTCCACGGCGATTACTTCCACCAGATGACGATCCGCGAGTTCTCCGAGTTCTACGGCAGCGATCTGTACCGGCAGGGGCTGGTCAACAACAGCCGCGATCAGCAGGATGACGATGACGACGGCGTGTCCGGTATCGGCGGCCTGCCCACGGTGGAGGATCAGCTCGTCGGCAGCGATGACGATTTCGCCTTCGAGTTCGAGGACTTCGTGTCGCCCGTGACGCCCATCCCCAACATTGTTCCCACGGCTACGCCCACCCTGGAGCCGATCCTGCCGGGCAATCTGAGCACCCCCGTGCCCACCGGCGGCCTCGTGTCCAGCGGCGGCACCGGCATGGAGGAATCTTCCTCCGGTCTGGATCTGCCCGTCCCGACGGAGCAGGTGATCTATCCGACCGCGCAGCCCTCCGGCGGCAGCTCCGGCATCGTGTGGATCATCGTGCTGGCGCTGCTGATCGTGGCAGGCGGCGGTGCGGTCGTGTTCGTGCAGCATCAGCGCAAGCGCCGCAGGATCGCCATGCGTGCGGCCCAGCGCCGCGCCCAGGCAGCCAGAAGCGCCGCGGGCAGCCGTCCGTACGCGTCTGCGCCGACCGGCCAGAGCCGCACCGGCATGTATGCCCAGCAGCCCCAGCAGCAGCCCTACCGGGGCGCGGATTACCAGCAGCAGAGCGCGTATCTGCCCGTATTCCCGCAGCAGCAGGCTTCTGAACCCCGCGAGAATGCAGTACAGACCGAACGTCCGTATGCGAGACGGGCGGACGCGGCACCGGCGGGCGACCAGTCCCAGCAGGCTTCCCAGCAACGTGTCGGCAGGCGGACTGCCTACCAGCAGGCGCTGGCAGAGCAGCGGAAGCAGGACGCAGACCGGACCGAATAAGACAATTGATTGACACCAATCGGAGGCAGTGGTTTCATACCACTGCCTCCTTTGCGTAAAAACAGACCGAAAGTCTGTCAGAGCGAGCGGAAGTCTGTTACATTGGGGTTGCAGGAAAACAGAGAACGTTTTCGAACGTGAAATACTGGTGTCAAATACACAAAAAGTCCTGGATTCCTTGATTTTCCCCGGTTTTTCCATTGACAATATTGGCAGTTAGTGGCATAATATCTGAGCATGGATTTCTATGCACTATTCACAAACGTGTGATTATTGTGTGACGGAGGACGAAATGGCTGGAAAGGATCTGCGGAAGCTGAGCAAGACCGATCTGCTGGAGCTGCTGATCGAACAGGGCCGGGAGAACCTGGCGCTGAAGGAGCGGCTTGAGAAGGCGGAGGCGGAGCTTGCGCAGCGGCGGCTTCATATGGAGCAGAGCGGCTCCATTGCCGAGGCGGCGCTGAAGCTCAGCGGCGTGTTCGAAGCGGCGCAGAAGGCCATCGACCTCTATCGGGAAAACTGCGAACAGGAATGCAGGGAAATGCTTGCCCGCGCGGCACAGGAGGCAGGACAGCCTGCCCGTGACCACGGGGGCGGAAAGGAGGATACGGAATGAGGAACGGCGAAAAGCCGTCCGTCGAACAGCTGGAAAGTACGCTGCGCGCCGCAAGGCACGCAAGCAATTACGGCAAGGCGCTCAAGAGTACGATCTACTCGCTGCTGGTCGTTGCGGCCGTGGCGATCCTGATCGCAACGCTGGTCATGCCGATCCTCCATATATCCGGATCCTCCATGACGCCGGTGATCGGCGACGGGGATATCGCGGCAGTGATAAAAGGCCACGATTTCGACCGGGGAGACATTATCGCGTTCTATTACAGCAACAAGGTGCTGGTCAAGCGGGTCATCGCCTTCTCGGGCGAATGGGTCAACATCGACTCGGGCGGAAACGTCTACATCAACGGCGAATTGCTTGACGAGCCATATCTGACGGACAAGGCATTCGGCAACTGCAACATCAAGCTGCCATACCAGGTCCCGGACGGGAAGCTGTTCGTGCTGGGCGACCACCGGTCGACCTCGGCGGACAGCCGGGATCAGATCATCGGCTCCGTTTCGGACGAGCAGGTGATCGGAAAAATCTTCCTCAGGGTCTGGCCACTGAACAAATTTGGCCTGATCAACTGACAGAAACAGACATACATACCATGAAGATACAAGAAGAAGGGAGGCTTGAAGCACAGTGAGAGAAGAGATTCTGCTCCGCGCGGAGGAATACCTGGCACGCCGCCGTCACCGCATGCGCATGCTGCGCGCATTTACTGCGATGGCGCTGGTCGTTGCGATCATGACTTCTTATGTCCTGATGCTTCCCGGCCTGACAATGCAATCTGAGGCCTACTGCGGCCTTGACGAGCACACCCATGATGATAGCTGCTATACGCTGGAGCTGATCTGCGAGCAGGAGGAGCGCGAGCCCTCCGAGTCCGTGGTGCGGCTTCTTCAGTGCGCTTTCCAGCCGCATGAGCACACGGATGCGTGCCGTGCGGAGGACGGCAGCATCGGCTGCGGCATTTCTACCTCTTATTGGCACAGCCACAGCGCGGAGTGCTACGACGAGGCGGGTGCGCTGGTCTGCCAGCTGAAGAGCAACCCCAGGCATCAGCACAATGATTCCTGCTACGGGACGCTCGAAACGCTGGTCTGCACCACGGAGGAATCCGCCGGTCACGTGCATGACGCTGCCTGCTTCGCCATTAATATGGAAGCGGACGCTGTCTGCGGCATGGAGGAATCCGCCGGTCATGTGCACACGGAGGATTGCAGTGTCACGACGACCACCCTGACCTGTGACATTCCCGAGGCGACGATGACCGACCTTGGTGGCCATGTGCACACGGACGCCTGCTATCTCGTCCAGACCGAGCAGGTCTGCGGCATGGCGGAAGGCGAGGGCGCGCATGCCCACACCGAAGCCTGCTATCCCGTGAGCGAAGAACCGACTTGCGGTCTGAATGAGGGCGACGGTGCGCACGAGCACGGCGAAGGCTGCTACGAATACAGCCGCGGCGATGTGACCTGCGACCTGCTGCACGAGCATTCGACTGCCTGCTATGATCCCGAGACGAACCTTGTCATCTGCGGCGAGGTGTACATCCAGGAGCATAACCACAGCAGCCACTGCCTCTACAACGTGACGGCGATCGAGGAAGGCCACGCGCACAGCGACGCCTGCTTCGAGAAGAACTACAGCTGCACGCTGGAAGAGCATGTGCACGTTGCTGCCTGCTACGACGCGCCCGTGAACGATTCCGATGAACCCGAAGTGGAAGAAACTGATCCTGTTTCTACTACTTATATACCCACCGCGGAACCCACCGCCGAAGTGACGGCTGAGCCCACTGCGGAACCCACTACCGAAGTGACGGCGGAGCCCACTGCGGAACCCACCGCCGAAGTGACGGCGGAGCCCACTGCGGAACCCACCGCTGAAGTGACTGCTGAGCCCACTGCGGAACCCACTGCTGAAGTGACGGCCGAGCCCACTGTGGAACCCACCGCTGAAGTTACGGCCGAGCCCACTGCGGAACCCACTGCTGAAGTGACGGCCGAGCCCACCGCGGAACCCACCGCCGAAGTGACGGCCGAACCCACCATTGAAGTGACTGTTGAGCCTACGGCTGAACCCACCGCCGAAGTGACGGCCGAGCCCACTGCGGAGCCTACCGCCGAAGTTACGGCCGAGCCCACTGCGGAACCCACTACCGAAGTGACGGCCGAACCCACGGTTGAACCCACTGCCGAAGTGACTGCGGAGCCCACTGCGGAACCCACCACTGAAGTGACGACCGAGCCCACTGCGGAACCCACCGCAGAAGTGACGGCCGAGCCCACGGCTGAGCCCACCGCAGAAGTTACGGCCGAGCCCACGGCTGAGCCCACCGCCGAAGTGACGGCCGAGCCCACCACGGAACCCACCGCTGAAGTTACGGCCGAGCCCACGGCTGAGCCCACCGCAGAAGTTACGGCCGAGCCCACCGCGGAACCCACCGCCGAAGTGACGGCCGAGCCCACTGCGGAGCCTACCGCCGAAGTGACGGCGGAGCCCACCGCGGAACCCACCGCCGAAGTGACGGCCGAGCCTACCGCGGTACCCACCGCTGAAGTGACGGCGGAGCCCACGGCTGAACCCACCACTGAAGTGACTGCTGATCCCACCGCGGAACCCACCGCCGAAGTGACGGCCGAGCCCACTGCAGAAGTGACGGCGGAGCCCACCGCGGAACCCACCGCCGAAGTGACGGCGGAGCCCACCGCTGAGCCCACCGCAGAAGTGACAGCCGAACCCACTGCGGAGCCCACCGCTGAAGTTACGGTCGAACCCACGGCGGAGCCCACTCAGAAACCGACTGGCGGTCTGGTTCAGGTGCCTTCGCTGGACGTGGTTGCGCCCGCTTACAGCTGCGGCCTGGCGGAGCACCTGCATGACGACGCCTGCTACGACGAGAGTGGCGCGCTGGTCTGCGGTTACGAGAATGAGCATGAGCACACGCTGGATTGCCAGTGCGCGTGCGGCATTGAAGAGCATTATCACACCGATGCGTGCTATGATGAAGCGGGCGAGGTCGTCTGTGGCATCGAGGAGCATCGTCATGTGATCGCCTGCGATCTGAACGCGGAGAGCAAGGTGACCGCTGAAGAGGTCAACAACAGCTTCGCACCCTACATTGCTGACAGTAAGTGGAATACGGCAGACGGCGTTAGCATCAAGAATGGCACCGATGTCATTTACGATCCCGAAAGCGACTCCTTCACGACGACGCTGCAGATCGACTTCGCCATCCCGAACTACGTGCTGCGCGGCTATTCCTACTGGAACGGCTGGTACTGGGTCCGCGTGCCCGGTCAGCAGGAGTTCACGTATCTGCTGCCCAGCGAGATCAAGGTCACCGATTCGATGATCGACAAGCCGTTCGCCATTACAAGCCCGGACGGCAAGACCATCGAAGGTACCTTCTATATCAAGAAGACGGAAGACGGACGCCTGTACCTGGACATCGAATTCTCTGACGATTATGTCCGCACGGCGAATGCGGGCTACTCCATGCCCGGCTGGCCGATCAATCAGACGCCCTATTCCCAGGGTAACATCTCCTTCGGCTGTTCCATCGGCAGCGAGGCTGCGCAGGATGACGGCAGCATCCGGATCGAGTTCACCCAGGAGGACGTGCTGGAGATCCCGCCCAAGGAGATCGAGTACCCCGACAACGAGACCGCGACTGCGAACATCGCAACGGAAAAGCGCGGCTCCTATGTCCGCGAGGGCAACAAGCTCGTCTACACCGTGCTGGTGCATTCCGACAAGGGTACGCCCAGCCACGTGAAGGTGGACGACAAGCTGATCTTCAACGGTATCGAGGTCGAAAGCTTCGGCACGCCCGTTGTCAAGAGCTACACCTCCACCTGGAACGGCAACAGCTGGAACAAGGACGGCAACGAGACCAACGTGTCCGTCGTCTCCGGCGGCCCGGCCGAGGTGACCTCCACCACCGCTTCCTACAAGCAGAATCAGGGCCCGGCAGGGGATATCAAGCTGGATATGCACCTGCCCAAGATCAACGATCCCGGCGACGGCAAGCGCTTCACCTACGAGATCACCTACGAGATCAACCTCGAGGACGTGGGTCTGGACTTCAACGGCAACGGCACCAACACCGTTCACGTAAAGTCTGAGAGCGGTGCTGAAAACAAGGTCGAGGCCAGCGCCTCCTCCAACGTCGGTATCTACGTTGATTCCCTGTCCAAGGTCGGTTCCTACGACCAGAAGACGGACAAGATCAAGTGGACCATCACCGTCAACGGCAGCTATCAGGACATCAACGGCGCCGTCCTGACGGACCAGATGTTCACCACCATTTCCGAGGCGGATCTGTCGACCATCGTCGTCAAGGACGCCAGCGGCAATGTGCTGTCCGAGGGCAACGGCTTCCAGATCAACACCGCCGACGGCAAGGTGTCCTCCATCGAGTTCTTCGGAACCTCCATGGAAGACGGCAAGGAAGTCAACCGCAACAAGTACGTCGTCGAGTACTACACCACGCCCACCAAGTCCAGCAGCGAGTACACCGAAACCAACGATGTCACGCTGAAGACGGACGACGATGAGTCGAAGGAACAGGGCGGCGCCTACGTCAAGCGTGATCTGCGCGTCTACAAGCAGAACACCGGCGCGACGAACGAGGGCACCGACCGCATCATCGACTGGAAGAGCGGCTTCACCGTCTTTGACGCCGGTCTGACGGAGGATCTGGTCATCAAGGACACCATCAGCGGTGAAAACCACTACATGTCCGCCGATCAGGTCATGGATCTGTATGACAGCATCCGTTACCAGCGCTGGTTCTCCGAGGGTGCGGGCGGCGCGATGACCCTGACCGCCAAGGATGCGGACGGCAACACCGTCACCGTCAGTGCGGCAGATCTTGCGGCGAATCCCTCTGCCTATGCGGACTACCAGTTCACCGAGTTCACCTACACCATCGCCAAGGACAAGCTGCCTGCGGACTACAAGGGTCAGACGATCGAGATCACCTACCAGTCCACGGCGGATGTCAGCGGCCTGAACGGCACGGCGACCTACTCCAACGGCTGGGGCGTGGGCCACAGCAACACCGGCGCGAACCACACCTACACCCAGACGGAGATCATCAAGGTCGACAAGCTGAACTACTGGGACAGCAATGACGAGGCGAACATCGAGACCACTACCGGTATCGTGGAGTGGCACGTCAATGTGACCCAGGACAAGACCTACAACTACATCACCATCACTGATACCCTGCCGCCGGAAACCAAGCTGGCTTACCTCAAGTTCGGCCAGTACGGCAGCACCACCATTGCGCTGGAGAACACGGAGTTCGCCGAGAACTCCTCCACGCCCATCAACCTCGTGGTCAACAACTACGACTACCATGAGCAGGGCGTGCGCATCAGCGGCACCTACACGCCCTCTACCGGCGCCATCGTGCTGAAGGTGGAGCCGGCACCCGGTGCGGATTCCGGCATGCTGGATCGCGCGCTCTTCGGCGAGGGCAAGACCTTCAAGCTGCGCGTGTTCGCGGAGCTGAAGGATGAGTACATGAAGGACCTTGACGAAGGCGAGACGGAGTCGATCGGCCGCATCACCAATAATGTCAACGTTGCTACCAACGAAGGCAACTACGGCGACGACGAGCATTCCTACAATGTCACCGTCAAGGGCACTGCCAAGGTCACCAAGACCGATGGCAACAACCAGAGTCAGGATACGACCGTCAACAACCAGACCGGCGAACTGTCCTGGCGCGTCAAGGTCACGCAGAACGCGACCTACGATTACCTGGAGATCGTTGATACCCTGCCTGAAGGCGTGGAGCTGGTCAATGCAAAGATTGGCCGCTACACTGAGACGACGGCCACCTACGACGCCACCACGGCGGACAGCAGCGGCAACTGCACGCTGAGCTTCTCCATCGGCGGCAACGACAAGGGCCTGAAGTACTCCGGTACCTACAACGTCAATACCCGCGTGGTCACCATCAAGGTTCAGCCTTCCGATGACGGCCAGACCAGCGATGTGTACGGCGAGGGCAAGACGTATGAGGTGCTTTACAACTGTAAGGTCAACGACGATCTGATGCCCGACACGGAGAATGGCGAGTACAAGGTTGAACTGGGCAAGCTGGTCAACAATGTCACCGTCAACACCGAGGAAGGCGAGTACGACAGCGACAGCCAGGGCCAGACGGTCACGGTCGAGAAGGAGAAGCCCATCAAGGAAACGGTGGGCAAGGACCACAAGTGGACGCCTTCCATGAACCTGCTGAGCTACTCTGTCGACCTGAACCCCACGGCGGCTGACCTGGATCCCTCCAAGAACATGCTGACCGTGACGGACAAGCTGACCTACGTCAAGGACCCGGACAACTACGACCGTCAGCTGGCGCTGATCAAGTCCTCGGTCAAGCTCTTCTACGCCGACTATGACGCCAACGGTAATCCGCTGCGCGACGAAAACGGCAAGCTGATCAAGGGTCAGCAGGTCCCGTACTCTGACTGGACGATGTCCTACTCCAGCAACGTCTACGAGAACAACTGGCAGCAGTCTGACTGTACGATGGTTCTGACCGTGCCGGACGAGCGTGCGCTGATCCTGGAGTATGACTACCGCGTCAGCATGAAGTACGTGCCCGGCTGGGACAACGAGCTACGGCTGACCAACACGGTTTGCATCACCGGCTACGATGAGCAGCAGGAGAGCACGGACTGGACGGACAAGTGGGAGGAGTACAACGCAGGCGGTATCGTTTCGACCGAGCGTTCCCTGTCCATCGTCAAGTTCGACGCGAGCAACCACGCCAAGCTGATCGAAGGCGCCGTCTTCACGGTGTACGAGTACAGCAGCGAGACCAACGAATGGTTCCAGCTGGCCAACTACGTCACCGACGGCAACGGTAACCTGATGGTCCAGTGGCAGCAGTCTGAGGAAGACGTTCAGTACAAGGAGAACACCGCCTACAAGATCGTGGAAACGCAGCCTGCCATGGGCTACATCCTCGATCCGAATGCGGAGCCGATCTACTTCTACTGGGCGAACGCGACGGTTTCCACCTCCAGCCTCCCGGACAAGTGGGTCGCGACCTACGATCCCCGCGAGCTGGTGACCAACCCCGGCGCGGTGGAAGTCGACAACATCCGCAAGACCACTGAGGTCGCTGTGACCAAGATCTGGGATGTGGAGGACGACAGCCTCATTCCCGATTCTCTGACGGTCCACCTCAAGCGCTATGCGATCCCGACGGACGTGTGGGAGGCTCACCCCGAGTACAACCACGGCCTGTCCTCCACCATCGTGAGCGTCAAGGGCGACCTGAAGACCGCGAATACGAGCGATATCGTTCCTTCTTTCAGCGTCCTGTGCTATGCGGGCTCCACGGTCAGCTTCGATCTGAAGATCAACAGCCAGTTTACCGAGTATGGCTGGGGCAACTCCGCTCCTGTGTTCAGGAACATGCCTGACAGTTCGACCATCACGCACACGCGCGACGGCAACTACGTGACCTGGCACTACGAGATGGAGATCACCGAGTCTGTCAATCTGGACGGTATCTTCCAGAGCGGCTGGGACGGCTCCCTGTTCGGTAGCGGTTGGAACTACGACATTCCCGTGTTCTCCAACGTGACCGTCACTGCCAATACGGGCGAGGGGACCCTGGACGACGGCGACTTCTCTGCCGATCTCGACCCCTACCGCGACCGTAACTACACCAACACCATGACGTTGACCGAGGCGGGCAACTGGGCTGGTCTGTGGGAGAACCTGGACCTTATCGGTACCGACGCCAACGGCAACGAGGTGCACTACAAGTACTACGTCGTCGAGGATGTCCCGAACGGCTTCGCTTCCACCATCACCGGTGGCTCCAGCGACATCTCGGGCAGCTTCGAGGCGGTCAACACCTACGACGAATCCCGCACGGAGACGACTGACGTCAAGGTCATCAAGCTCTGGCAGGATGCGAACGGCGACGTGATCGATCCGCTGCTGGATTCCGTTGAGGTCCGTCTGTACCAGAAGGACGAGCTGACCGGCCGCGAGATCGTGTACCCCTACAAGGGCTTCCCGACGACGGTTCTGAACGCGGCGACCGACTGGACCTTCTACTTCCGCGATCTGCCCTACGGCACGTGGGACAAGGACGGCAACGTCACCTCGCTGTATTCCTACCGTATTGAGGAGGTCACCAAGGATCCCAGCTTCATCACACAGATCGTTGCGGTCAATGCGGCCGGCGTGGAGGTGCTCAATGAGGAGCTCATCGACGCGACCGTTACCGTCATCAACTCCGAACGCCACAAGGTGAGCGTCACCGTGTACAAGGAGTTCGAGAGTACGGAGGGTCATGACCACACCAACTGCGAGGTCACGGTGCAGCTGGACCGTTACGTGCTGACGCAGGATGGCTACATCCTGGATACGACGCACACGCCCGTCACGCAGGTGCTGTCCGCTGCGAACCAGTGGGCATACACCTGGGAGAACCTGGACGACGCGGACGCTGAGGGCAACGGCTACCAGTACCGCGTGACTGAGACGCTGGTCAACGGCGTACCGGTCGCGGAGTCCGGCTACATCCCGGTGTACAGCACCACTGACGGCTCCATCCCCAACGACGGCGAAATGACCATCACCAACGAGCTGCCCTCCGAGATGAAGGTCACCAAGGAGTGGACGGACCTCGAAGGCAACCCGGTCGGCGCTCCCGCCGGTGCGAACGTCACCTTGGAGCTGTGGCGCACCACGGTGCAGCAGATTTCCCCGCTGGATACGGAAGACAGGGCCTACGACCCGACGGTCGACCCCGGCACCTCCGTGGACGAGCTGGTGACGACCTTCACCCTGAATGCCGGCTGCAACTGGGAGCAGATCTTTAAGGCGCTGCCCGCGGCCAGCCTTTCCGGTGAGGCGTACCACTACTACGTCAAGGAAATTGCTGTCGAGGGCTACACCACCGAGTACATCGGCAACTACACCAGCAACGAGGGTGAGATCATCGTCCGTAACATGCGCGACGAAACCGAGATCACCTACATCAAGATCAACAAGATCTGGACGGACGCCCAGAACAAGCCTGTTGAGCCCAAGGGCTACACGGAGGCGTACTTCAAGCTGTACAAGGACGGCACGGACATCACGGCCACCCTGAACAGCGAGACCAACGGCGTGACGCCGGTGGACGGCTACATCCCCGTGACGAAGGATGCGGGCTGGGCGCTGACGATCAACGGCCTTGACGCTGAGGGAACCTACAAGATCGTGGAGTTCCTGAAGAACAACGGTCAGTACACGCTGGTCGAATCTGCGGCCTACGCACCGCAGGAGGGTCCGGCGGGTACCAGCTTCAACGTCACCAACCGCCTCACGGAGATCACCATCGAAAAGGTCTGGAAGGACGTCAACGGCAACACGCTGACCATGCCCAATGACCGGACCGTCACGATGGAGCTCTACTGCCGCAAGGTGGACGGCACGGAGATCAAGCTGTTCGACGTGGTCCTGCCTGTCCAGCAGGCGGACGGCAGCTACCAGTGGAAGAAGACCGTTGAGGATCTGACCGCTGGCAAGGCCGATGCCCCTGTCACCTACTTCTTCAAGGAGCAGGTGCCCGAAGGCTTCGACGTCAGCTACTCCAACAGCACCGATGGTGTGCGCTTCGATGGTAAGAATGAGGGCACCATCACCGTCACCAACACGCAGCAGGAAGTCTCCTTCAGCCTGGTCAAGGTCTGGAAGGACAAGTCCGGCAACGTCATGGAAACGGCCCCCACGGGCGTATCCATCGCGTTCAACCTGATGCGCGTGGGTACCGGCGTGCTGAACAATGAGGATGGCTCCGTGACCTACATCGACGAGGTCATCGACACCATCTACCTGCCCAGCGAGAACGGCTGGCAGGGGTCGTTCAAGAACCTGCCCAGGACGGATCTGAACGGCAAGGCGTACGAGTACTACATCCAGGAGAACTCCTCCAATGGCATGAACGACTACGTCGTCACCTACGATCCGGCCGGCAGCGGCGGAAACCGCACCTCCAACCTGCAGGATCAGCAGGTGGTCACCGTTACCAACCAGCTGCAGCAGAAGGAGATCAAGCTGAACATCATGAAGCGCTGGAGCCGCGGCTCTGACGCCAAGGATGTCACGATCAACCTCTACCGCTACATCCTGACCGAAGACGGTCAGAAGATCGTTGATCCGACCTATGTGACTGCACTCACCTTCAAGGTGGATGACACCGCTACCTACCAGACGGTGGGTAACCTGCCTGACTACGGCGCCTTCCAGAAGGACGGCCAGAACTACGAGGGCGACTTCCACTACTTCGTTGAGGAGCAGAACATCTCCGAGGATTACACGGTCACTTACTCCAACGACGACGGCACGACCACGGTGGTCAACCCGCAGGATGCTTCTCTGGATCACGACGGCAACCTGCGCGTCATCAACCATGAACGTGCCAAGCTGAACGTGCAGAAGGCCTGGAACACGGAGAACCGCAAGGACAGCATCAGCTTTGATCTGTACCGCAAGGAGATCCCGGCCAGCGCCATCGACGTCGGCACCGGCGAGACGGAATTCGTGGACGTCACCTTCCGCGTCGTCGTGATGAACCAGTACACCGGCTCTGACGGACAGACGGTCAGCGAGGAGGCACTGCTCTCCAGCGTCACCAAGACCTTCCGCAAGGGCGCGCAGGTGAAGTGGAACGCCGTCTGGTCCACCGACTGGACCTGGCATCCCACCTCCAATCAGCCTCCGCAGAGCGTGGTCTACAAGACCAACGGCGGCCTGACTATCCCGATCACCTTCGACACCGGCGCAGATAACGATACCGCATCCCCCTATGAGTACACCTTCGACGTGGGCTACATGGCGGACAGCGGTACGGTCACCTGGACGACCAACAACTGGTACCAGAACGGCGGCTCCGACAACGGCCGCTGGGCTCACAGCTTCGTTGTGGACGGCATTGCCGAGTCCAGCACCTACAGCCTGCGTGCCACCTCCCGCGAGATCGGTGATCCACCGGTCAAGATCGGCACCTTCACCCTGAATGGCGGCTCGAACGCCATGCAGACCGCGACGATGGAGATCGAAGGCGTGACCTACACCTACGAGATCCACGATGGCGACTGGAGCATGCTGTTCTACGATCTGCCCGTGTGGAGCGAGGACGAGGAATCCGCGTTCGTCTACTACGTAGAGGAGCTGACGGATGAATACCTCGTCAGCTACACCAACAACGGCGGCATCCAGTCCGGCACCATCACCATCACCAACAGCGACAAGGAAACGGAAGTCGCGGAAGTGACGGTCACCAAGGCGTACGCCGAGGGCAGCCCGAGCACTCCGGCGGTGGATGTGGAACTGTACCGCAGCGTGACGGATGGCAACAACACGTACATCGAGCGCGTTGGCTCTGCGACCCTGAGCGCGGACAACAGCTGGACGTACAAGTGGACTGACCTGCTCAAGGGCGGCACCATCACCCAGGAGGGTACGCCGATCACGGGTACCTACACCTACTTCGTGCAGGAAGTTGTGCCCACCGGCTTCACGGCTGTTTACAGCACGACGGACGGTGTGGTCGGCTTCACGGAGGTCTCCACCGGCGACGGCAAGGTCCTGTCCGGCACGGTGAATATCACCAACGTGCCCAAGACCGGCCTGACCGTCAAGAAGGTCTGGGACACCACCCCGGCTGACGAGATCGAGTTCGCCCTCAAGCGGACCGAGACCGTGGTGGGGGACACCTCCAACATGGAGACGGTGACCATTACCTTCCAGATGGTGATCGACTACGAATGGGAGGAAGAATCCACCGGCATCTGGTATCCGGACCGCATGACGCTGGCGACCCACACCGAAACGTTCCTCAAGGGCGCGACGGTGGACTGGAAGCCGACGTGGACGAATACCAACGATGACTGGCATCCGACCTCCGGCGTCATCACCTACAACGGTAATCCCATCGCCTTCAAGCCTGCTGTGAACAATGTTGACGAGTACGCCTTCACCTTCCACCTCGGACAGGTGAACGAGTCCGGTACGGTCATCTGGGCCATGGACAACTGGTTCTGGGATGACCCGGACGCCGGCTACAACTGGGAGCACGCCTTCAACAAGAACGCAGGCAACACCCTGAACACCTATAAGCTGAACGCGGACAACAACTGGCAGATGACCTTCTACGATCTGCCGGCGGAAAGCACCGACGGCCTCTACACCTACGGCTACGAAGTCGAGGAGCTGACCAGTGATTACGCGATCAAGTACAACTACGAGACCCAGACGAATGAGGTAAGCAAGGAGATCGAGGGTACGATCACCATCACCAACTCTGAGAAGCCGCCGGAGACGACCTTCGTCCGGGCCGAAAAGAAGTGGGTGACGACCGAAAGCACGCCGCCGGAGGTGACGGTCCGCCTGTACAGGCGCATCACCGAAACCCAGCTGGATGCTGACGGCGAGGAGGTCGAGGTCACTCTCGAGGAGCTTGCCTCGAATTCTGAGGTGAAGCTGAACGACGCCAACGGCTGGGATCACAGCTGGAACAACCTGCTCTGCGAGGGCACGATCACCAAGGACGGCAAGACCGTCACCGGTCGATACGCCTTCCGCATCGAGGAGATTGTCCCCGATGGCTACGAAGTCAGCTACAGCCGTCAGGACGGCAAGGTTCCCAACGCCGGTACGGTGGTCATCACCAACACGGAAGTGACCGAGATCGGCGTGGAGAAGGAATGGGTCAACCAGGACGCCTCCACGGCGCCTGAGGTTGAGTTCGAGCTGATCCAGAAGGCGACCCCTGTGGACGGCATCCTGAACGATCCCAACTACCCGATGGTGGACGTGAAGCTGCAGATCACCAACGCCGGCCCCGACGAGTGGCAGGCAGAGTTCTTCAGCACGCGCCTGACGGCGAAGAGGGAAGCGGAGATCACCTGGAACCTCTGGTACACCTCCAACTGGGGTGCCCCGGGCGAGGGTGACAACAACGGCGGCTACCTGCTGGCTCCCGACGGAAAGCAGTACGAGATTGACGCCAATGGCCGTTCCTACACCATCAAGTTCCCGGCTTCCGCATCCGGCACCTACTTCTGGGTGACCGGCGGCTGGTTCCCGGACGACAGCTTCAACGGCGCCAGCGATGCGCACGCGACGTGGAACTCCTCCACCAGCGTGGCCGAGCCTTCGCTGAACACGAAGGAAACTACCTGGGGCACGTACAAGCTGAACGCCGAAAACGGCTGGCGTCAGGACATCGGCAGCCTTCCCAAGAAGGACGCTGACGGCCTGTACACCTTCAGCTACTACGTCAAGGAGACCAACCCGCTGGATGGCTTCGCGATCCAGTACGGTAACAACGGCGGCATCATCACCGGCGACATTACCATTACCAACATCCGACACCTCGCCCACATCAATGTCGTGAAGCAGTACGCCGACGGCAGCAGCACCACCCCCGCGGTGGATGTTGACCTGGTCCGCAGCGTGACGCAGAACGGCGTGACGCTGGAAGAGACGGTCGACACCATCAACCTGAGCGCATCCAACAACTGGCGGCACACCTGGGGCGACCTGCCTCAGTCCGGCAGCATCACGGCGGACGGCGTGACGGTTGGCGGCGAGTACACCTACTACGTGCGTGAGAAGGCGCCGCTTGGCTTCTCCGTCGCTTACAGCCCGAACGAGGATGGCTCCGCGCCGCTCAACGGCACGGTGTTCATCACCAACACCGAGCAGTCTCAGCTGAAGGTTGAGAAGGTCTGGGGTGACGGCGCTGAGGAGCAGGAGATCCAGTTCAAGCTGTGGCGTCGCCGCACGGAGAACACCAACCCGGCCACCTGTCCCGAGTGCGGTCAGCAGGTCGGCACGGAAACGGCTCACGCGGCCAAGTGCGGCACGGCGGGTCACTACACCTGCGACGGCGACACGCACACGGTCTGCACCTACTGCGGCAACGGCTTCGTCTGCGAGGGCGGCCACGGCTCCGGCGTATGTACGGCGCCCACCTGTCCCAGCTGCGGCAGCGACGTCAGCAGCACGGATGAGCACAAGGCAAGCTGCGGCAACGAAAACCACTACACCTGCGACAGCTACGACCACACCATGCGGGATTGCGGCCACTACAAGTGCTCCGGCGACAGCCTGGACCACAGCTGGTGCAGCTTCTGCAACCAGTGGAGCTGCAACGGCAGCAACCACGGCAACGGCGTGTGCAACGGCTCCGGCGTGATCAAGTGCCCGAACTGCAACAACGTCGTGAACAACGCGAATGACCACGTTGGCGCGTGCGGCGTCTCCGGCCACTACACCTGCTGGGGCGGCAACCACGGCGCTGCCCAGTGCGGCACGGCTGGCCACTACGCCTGCGACGGCAAGGACCACTGGAACGCGGACTGCGGTATCAGCGGTCACTACAAGTGCGACGGCAAGGATCATAATAGCTGGTGCTATGTCTGTAACAAGACCCGTACCTGTGACGGTGAGCACGGCGAGGGCATCTGTAACGCGATCCGCTGCGCTGAGTGCAACGAGAAGGTGGACGACGTGAACGCTCACAAGGGCGCTTGCGGACACTACACCTGCGCGAGCGGCTATAACGCGGCTGAGCACACGACCTGTAGTATCTGCGGCCGGTACATCTGCAACGGCAAGACCCACGGTCAGGGCAGTTGTGATGCTGCCGAGTTTGTGGATATCACGTTTGGAATCTTCAACGGCAATCCCAACTGGAACCCGGTAACGGAAGCCAACCTTGCCAAGCGTTTCGGTCCTGTCAGTGTGGAGGTGGGCAGCACAATCACCTGGACAGCCAGTTACTCCGCTGGCTGGTATCCGGATGTGAACGCGGCTACACTTGAATATCCCGGCGGCAGCGTTAAGCTTTCGCTCATTGGCACGAACCCTGCAACATATCAGCTGGAGATCACAGTTGAAGAAGCGGGTGAGGTCAAGTGGATCCTTGGCAATACCTACAACGATGGTACGTGGACGTCGACCTTTGGCAGTTCCACCTACTCTCTCACCTCCGCCTCCCGCTCCGTGGACAGCCTCCGCCTCACCGGCGTATCCCGCGCCTCCGAGGTTGTGGATACCACCGGCGCGACGGACATGGGTACCTTCACGCTGAACAGTGCGAACGACTGGGAGTACATCTTCTACGAGCTGCCCCAGTACTCCACCGACGGCAAGTACGTCTACGAATACTTCGTGCAGGAGATCACCGAGGGCTACGATGTCAGCTACACCAACAACGCCGGCATCACCGAGGGCGAGATCACCATTACCAACAGCAAGCATGTGCCTACCACCATCGACGTGCCCGTCACGAAGCTGTGGGTGGACGAGAGCGGCAACGCTTACCTGCTGCTGAAGGATACGGAGCGCTACTTCAAGGTCTTCAACGGCACGGAGGACTACACCGCAAGCGTGACGAGCCTGGTCGGCGCTGAGCTGGCAGGCGAGTACATCAAGCTGATCACCGAGGCAGGCGCGAACAGCGCATCCTTCACCATCGAGGATCTGCCCATCGGCGGCACGTACACCATCCGGGAGTACATGCTCGTCGGGGAGGCCTACGTGGAAGTCGCTGACTACGTGACCGAGGGTGAAAACAACAGCTTCACCATTACCAACAAGCTCACGGACATCACGGTCAACAAGACCTGGGCGCCCCTGAGCGACGGCAGCACTTCCTACGCAAGGCCGGACGTGACCTTCGAGCTGTGGCGCACCTACGCGGGCGGTACGGACGAGATGGTCGAGGCGAAGGTCATGAAGGCGCCCTCCACGGTGCTCACCTGGGATATGCTGCCCCTGACGGTTGACGGCACCACGCCCTATCAGTACTACGTCAAGGAGCTCCTGCCGGCTGGCTTCACCGCCGCCAACGCAGGCAGCGTCGACGTCGCACAGGGTGCGGCCGGCAGCATCACCAACACCCCGACGGAGCTGAAGGTCGAGAAGGAATGGCAGACCCTGGACGGCGACGCCATCACCCGGACCGAAGGCACTGTCTACTACAAGATCATGCGCCAGAAGGTGACCGTATCCAACGGTACGGAAACGCTTGTGGGCGATCCTGAAGCGTACACGGCGTCGGCGATCGCGCTGACCGCCGAAAAGAACTGGCAGGCAACGCACACGCTCCTGCCGCTGTACTGGAAGGACGACAGCAACAACACCTCCGGCGAATACCGCTACTTCGTCGTTGAGACGGATGCAAACGGCAACGAGGTCCACGCACAGTACTCCAATACCAATGTGGACGTCAGCACGCTGCAGACCATCACGATCATCAACACCGAAACGGAGATCACCGTCAAGAAGATCTGGAGCGTCAACGGCGGCATGCTGCCCGAGACCCTTCCGGAGATCACGCTGCAGCTGCGCTACACCTACACGCAGGGTACGCTGGCAGACAGCGATCCGATCGTCGAGACGATCAAGCTGACGGCCGATACCGAGGGCGTGACGGTGACCAGCGACGCAGAAGGCAACGTCTTCTGGACCTACACATGGGATGAGCTCGTTACCCATGATCTGGTGGAAGGCATCGCCAAGCCCAGGTACTACTACGTTGTGGAATCGGAGACGCCTGCGGACTTCCGCCAGAGCGGCACCGACATCAACAACTTCGGTATCACGGGCAACACCACGGACAACCCCATCCAGATCACTAACGAGCTGATCGCCTATGAACTGCCTGAAACTGGCGGCATTGGCACCACCCCGTATACGCTGTGCGGCATGCTGCTCCTCGTGGGCGCTGCGGTACTGATGTATAAAGATCTGCAACGCAAGAAGCAATGGGGGGAGGGACGAGAGAGCTGATTATAACGGTTAGCCCTCAGAAGCCCGAACCCCGGCGCTTCTACCCCGGTTTCTATGCATCTGTTTACTCAACGACAAAACAACGAAAGGGAGACAAAACCATGAAGAAGTTCCTGTCTATCCTGATGGCCGCCATGATGCTGCTGGCCATGACCGCTGCTTTCGCAGAGGAAGCCACCACCTACACCATCACCATCACTGGTGACACCGGCCACACCTACGAGGCCTACCAGATCTTCACCGGCGACCTGGCCGGCAGCGTTCTGTCCAACATCACCCTGGGCGACGGCGTGAACAACAATGTCCTGACCTTCAACGGCGCGACCTACGAGGACGGCGCCAAGCTGGCCGAGGCTGTCACCACCGACACCCTGGCTGCCTTCACCGAGCTGGTCTCCAAGAACCTGGCGACCGTCGCTGGCACCTCCACCGAGGCTGATGGCGTCTACACCATCTCCGGCCTGGAGCCCGGCTACTACTTCATCAAGGACCAGGATGGCTCCGTCCCCGATGGCGACGCTTACACCAAGTTCATGGTGAAGATCGTTAAGGACGTCAACGCCACCCCCAAGACCGACAAGACCACCCACGAGAAGAAGGTCTCCGAGAACGTGAAGCCCGTGACCGACGGCAAGACCGGCGCCGCTGGCAACAACTACAACGACGTTGCTGACTACTCCATCGGCGATACCGTGCCCTTCGCTCTGTACAGCAAGGTTCCGGATCTGACCAACTTCACCACCTACCAGATGACCTTCCACGATCTGATGTCCGCTGGCCTGACCTTCAATGCCGACAGCGTGAAGGTTTCCATCGGCGGCACTGACCTGGCTGCTGCTGACTTCGCTGTGACCACCGGCACTGCCGACGGCTGCACCTTCGAAGTGAAGATCAACGAGCTGGTTGGCAAGGGCTACGCCAAGGGCGCTGAGATCCGCGTTGACTTCACCGCTACCCTGAACAACCAGGCTGTGATCGGTCTGGACGGCAACCCCAACCAGTCCAAGCTGGAGTTCTCCAACAACCCCAACGTTGACACCGACACCACCACCACTCCCTGGGATTACGTTCTGGTCTTCACCTACGAGCTGGACGTGACCAAGGTTGACGGCGCTGACACCTCCAAGGTTCTGTCCGGTGCTGAGTTCGTTCTGAAGAACGCTGCTGGTTCCTTCGTCACCGTCGACGCCAATGGCAAGGTCACTGGCTGGGTCGCTTCTCAGGATGCTGCTTCCGTGCTGACCTCTGACGCCACCGGCATCTTCAAGGTCATCGGTCTGGATGACGGCACTTACAGCCTGGTTGAGACCAAGGCTCCCGAAGGCTACAACCTGCTGGCCAACCCCATCGAGGTTGTGATCAATGCCACCACCGTGAACAACCAGAACTACACCGGCACCCCCTCTGACGCCCTGACCGCTCTGGAAATCAAGGTTGATGGCTCTCCCGCTACCGGCGACACCGCTACCGGTATCGTCGAGGCGACCGTGGAGAACAACGTTGGCGCCACCCTGCCCGAGACCGGCGGCATCGGCACCACCCTGTTCTACCTGTTCGGCAGCATCATGGCTGCTGGCTCTGCTCTGATCCTGGTCGTCCGTCGCCGTGCGGAAGCTGAGGAAGAGTAAGCATCAAATCTATGGTCGGGGAGTCCCTTCGGGGGCTTCCCGGCCTGACTGATGAAAGAAGGAGGCCGCGATGAAGAAACATGCAACGACGATCCTGCTGTTCGTGGTGATGTTTGTGGGTCTCGGCCTCCTGCTTTATCCACCGCTGGCGGACTATTACAACTCCTTCCACCAGTCGCGCGCGATCGCAAACTACACAAGCTCGGTGACGGTCAGCGAAGACAAGGATTATTCCGAATACTGGGAAGAGGCGCGGAAGTACAATGAGAAGCTCATTGGAAAGAACATCGTCAAGCGCCTCAGCACAGCCGGACAGGCGGACGACGGCTACGAGCGGATGCTCAACGTCGGAGACTCCGAGATCCTCGGCATTCTGGAGATCCCCGAAATCGCGGTGACGCTGCCGATGTACCACAGCACCAGCGACATGGTGCTTCAGGTCGCTGTCGGCCATCTGGAAGGAACCTCGCTCCCCACGGGCGATCCGGGAACGCACGTCGCGTTCTCCGCGCACCGCGGTCTGCCGTCCGCCAAGCTGTTCACCAACCTCGATCAGCTGGCCCTGGGCGACCTCTTTACCCTCCGCGTCCTTGATCAGGTGTTCACGTATGAGATCGACCAGATCGTCATCGTGCTGCCCCATCAGGTGGAGTCGCTGGAGATCATTGAGGGGATGGCCTATTGCTCGCTGATCACCTGCACGCCCTACGGCGTCAACTCTCACCGGCTGATCGTCCGTGGTCATCGCGTGGAAAACTCCACCGCGGCCCAGATCGCGCGCGTCACAGCCGACGCCATGCAAATTGACCCGCTTATTGTCACGCCCATCGTGGCTGCGCCGATGCTGGTGGTGCTGCTGATCATCATGCTGATCAGCACCAGCCCCAAACGGAAGCGCCAGAAGGCCGCGAGCCGAGCGATGACCGATGAGGAGATCGTTGAACAGGCAGACAAGGGGCTCATCAAGATCAGAAGTGCCCAGATGCCTGAAGACGAGGATGAATCCGTAAATAAGAATGAAGAAGGAGGTGAGCGGCTGTGAAGACCCGCATGACCCGCTTGCTGACCAAGGCCATGTGCCTGCTGCTGTGCGTTTTCGTTTGGCCGAGCGCCGCGTACGCCTTCGAACCGGTCGACCTGTCGCATCCCGTATCCCTGACGATCTACGCCAACGATGAGGACATCCCGCTGGCCGGTGTCGGCTTTGAGCTGTATCGTGTCGCGGACCTCAACGAGTACGCTCAGTTCGAGCTGCTGCCGATGTACAGCGGCTTCTCCGGGGATATCAACAAGCTGGAAAACGCCGGCGAATGGGTCGCTGCTGCGGAGGAGTTCAAGATGCTCGCCGCCGATGCGATCCCCGATGCGGCCGAAACCAGCAGGGAAGACGGCCTTGCCACTTTCGATTACCTGACGCCCGGTCTGTACCTGGTGACCGGCGCTCCCGTGGAGATCCTTCCGTGGACCTACACCTTCACGCCCTTCATGGTGTCCATCCCGACCCGCGACGTGAACGACGAGTGGCTCTACGATGTGTTCTCTGATGTGAAGCTGGAGAAGCTCCCGGCGCTGATCGACATCGACGTCGTGAAGATCTGGGACGACGAGGGACACGAAAGTGACCGACCCAACACCATCTATGTGGATCTGTACTGCGACGGCGAACCGATCGACGTGGCGATGCTCTATCCTGGCAACAGCTGGAGCCACACGTTCACCGGCCTGTCCGCGGCGCACGAGTACACGGTGAAGGAACGCGAGGTGCTGCATTGGTACACCGTCACCTACGAGGTGGTCAATGGTGTGCTGGTGATCCGCAACACGCACCGTACCGACGGCACGCCCGTGCCGGATATCCCCGCGACTGGTCAGCTGTGGTGGCCCGTGCCGGTTCTGGCTGGCGTGGGTATGCTGCTGTTGATCGCCGGATGGTACATTCAACGGAAATGGAGTCAGGAGCATGAATAAGAAGACAAACCGCTTCGGTCTGTCGCTGATGCTCGTGGGGCTGCTGCTGATCGTGGCAGCCCTTTTGCTGGTTTTGTACAACGGTTGGGAATCGGACAAAGCCGGCGACGCATCGCAGCAGGCTCTGACATCGCTGGATGCAGTGCTGTTTGAACGGATGATGGAAAAGCAGACCAACACGCAGTTCACGCAGCAGCCGTCGGCAACGCCCGTGTCCGCGACGGAAGCCCCGATGGCGACGCCTGCGCCTGCGACAGACGCCCCGACGGCAACGCCCGAACCTGCGACGGACGCTCCTACGGCAACGCCCGCACCCGTAACGGAAGCCCCGACGGCAACGCCCGCGCCTGCCACGGACACCCCGACGGCAACGCCCGCGCCCGTGACGGAAGCCCCGACGGCAACGCCCGCGCCCGCGACGGAAGTGCCGACGGCAACGCCCGCGCCCGCGACGGAAGTGCCGACGGCAACGCCCGCGCCCGCGACGGAAGTGCCGACGGCAACGCCCGC
>SVGU01000093.1 GCA_015056155.1 Clostridiales bacterium | reverse complement strand
TGGGCAAGGCCCAGGCTGAGCAGAAGAAGGCTGTGGAGTGCGGCTACTGGCCCCTGTACCGCTTCAACCCCGATCTGGAGAACCCCATGACCATCGACTCCAAGGAGCCCACCGGCGACTACCAGGAGTTCCTGAAGGGCGAGGTTCGTTACACCACGCTGGCGAAGATGTTCCCCGAGGCTGCCGAGAAGCTGTTCGCGCAGGCCGAGGAGGACGCGAAGTACCGTCGTGAGTCCTACAAGAAGATGGCTGGCCAGCAGTAATGCTGATCGCCCCTTCCTGTGAGGGTATCGGGTAATATAGTCCGGCCCCTCTGTCGAAAGACAGAGGGGCTTTTTGCGTGCGCGAAGCAGTGAAACGGCGATACGCAGCAGGGCTGCCGGGGCGCATTTGCATATTGGCAAATCGGGCGAATCGTGGTACAATCGTACCGATTCTGATGATGAGGTGACGCCCTATGAAGCGCATTGCCCTCCTTGCCACCGGCGGAACGATCGCCTGCCGCCAGACCCCCGACGGACTCACGCCTGCCCTGCGCGCCAGCCAGATGCTGCACAGCGTGCCCTGCCGCGCGGATGTGGAGATCATTCCGCGGGATGTGTTCTCCATGGATTCCTCCAACATCCAGCCGGAGGAGTGGAGCGTGCTGGCCCGCGCGGTGGATGAAGCGATGCGCGATGCGGACGGCGTGGTCATCACCCACGGCACGGACACCATGGGCTACACGGCAGCGGCGCTCAGCTATATGCTGCACGGCCAGACCAAGCCCGTGATCCTCACCGGCTCGCAGCTGCCGCTGGGCGCGCCGCTGTCCGACGCGGAGACGAATCTTTCCTGCGCCATCGAGGCGGCCTGCAAGGGCGTGCCCGGCACGTATGTGTGCTTTGCGCGCAAGCTGATCCACGGCACCCGCGCCGTCAAGACCCACACGATGTCCTTCGACGCATTTTCCAGCGTCAATCGCTCCCTTGCGGGGATCGTGGACTCTGAGGGTGTGCGTTTCCTGCGGCCGCAGCGCATCAGCGGGGAATACAACTTCCGCCCCGAGGTGGACAGCCGCGTGTTCCTGCTCAAGCTCGTTCCCGGGACGCAGCCGGACGTGCTGGATTTTGTGGCGCAGGCGGGCTACCGCGGCCTGGTGATCGAGGCCTTCGGTCTGGGCGGATTGCACTACATCCGCCGCAATCTGGTGGAGAAGCTGCGGATGCTGCGCGAAAGGGGCGTGCGCATCCTGGTGCTGACCCAGTGCATGTATGAAAAGGCGGACCTGTCCATCTACGAGGTCGGGACGCAGCTGCTCCGGACGGACGTGATCAGCGGCCAGGACCTGACGACGGAGGCGGCGGTGACGAAGCTGATGTGGGCGCTGGCGCAGGAAAACACGGACGAGCTGCTCATGAGCGACCTGTGTGGCGAGATCCGCAAGGAAAACTGATAGCAGGAAAAAGAAGGAAAATTCGATCGGACAGCGAATACTATCAAAAAATGTCAGGAGGGATTCGTATGCGCAAAGTGATCGCGATGCTGATGGCGATTTGTCTGCTGGCGTGCATGGCGCCTGTATTTGCCGAGGGGATGCTGGAGGCACCGGCAGGGCCCTTCACGTTCTATCTGCCGGCGGATGCGTCGATTGCCAGCCTGCAGCAGGTGACCAGCTATTCTCACAAGTTCAGCGGCGGCGGATTCCACAATGACGTGCGCTACCGCGTGGTCGGACTGACGTATGTGTACGAGGCGGACGAGGAGACTGACCCGGCGGTGATGGACCGGCAGAACTTCTTTGTTCTGGCGGAAGCGCTCTTTGGCGAGAAGAATACGAGCGAGATGGAGCCTGTGGACGCGCAGGTGGAGATGCCCGGCGGCGGCACGCTGCTGACCTGCACGCTGGTCCGCGATGATTCCCGGCTGAGCGCATTCTCCTATTACTATGACGGCGCGGGCTTCATGCTGGCGGTCACCGGCGCGTGCGACACCGAGCAGATTGGCATCGACCTCGCCCGGACGATGGTGTTCAACAAGGAAACGGCGGTGGCGGAGGCTGCCCGCTACGTAGTGGTGAAGGCAGCGACGGCGAAGATCCGCTCCGTGCCGGATATCTCCGGCGGGATCGTCCGGACTGCCCGCAAGGGGGAGCGCTATCAGCTGATCCGCGAGACCGAAGAGTGGTATGTGGTCGATGTGGACGGCTGTACGGGCTATATCCACAAGGGCGTTTCTGCCATCAACTGAAAATGGGTACACGAAACCCCGGCAGGCTGTAAAAAGCCAAAGCCGGGGTTTTCTGTGCTGCGGAAGCGGGCGTCATTCCGCCTGCCGCCGCAGGAGCAGATCGTATTCATAGCTGTCGCCCTGATAGCTTTCGCGGCGGCGCTGGACGAACTCCGTGAAGCCGAACTTGCGGTACAGGTGCCGGGCCAGCAGGTTGTCGTCCTCCACGCCGATGGTGATCTCCCGGTAGCCGTTCTCCTCGATCCGGCGGATCACCTCGCGCAGCAGGAACTGGCCGAAGCCGCGGCCCTGCCTGTCCTCACGCACGCGGAAGGCGGACAGGTAGGCGCGCCGCCCTGCCACGGAGGCAAGGGGATCGTCGCTGCGCCAGGTCACGTGTATTTCGCCGATCAGGTCGCTGCCCTCGAAGAGCAGGAAGATGCTGAATGCGCCGCTCTGGATGAGCCGGGCGTTTTCGGCGATCATGGCGGGCACGTCGTTGTAGTCGAACAGCGCGGTCAGGCGGAGCAGCTCGCCGGCTTCGATGGGGCGGACGGTCAGTGGGGCGGTCATGTCGCTGTTCCGGGTCATAGAGCCTCCTCGCCGCTGATTTTCCGGGCGGTCAGCCGGCAGGTCAGCACGCCGTCCGCGCAGCGAAACACGATGCTGTACGGATCTGCCGAGCCCCGGTGGGTGAAATCGCCTCCGCAGCGGATGATCTCGCAGAGCGTGTGCAGCGCCGGGACGGTCTTGGGACAGACGCCTGCGGGCAGGGCATAGCGGAAGGTGAAGGCGTCCGATGCTTCCAGCCCGATGCGGCAATCCTCCGCGCGGCCGCGCAGGACGGTCAGGGTGAACTCCCAGTCCTCTTTGATCCAGGGGCGCATGGTCAATCCCTCCTGTCGAACAGCCCGGTCACGGCGGAGAAGAGGCTCTCGCGGATCTTCGGGAACTGGGCGCGACTGTCGCGGATGAAGCGCTTCACGTCCTCCCGGCGAGTCTCGCCGTCGGCGGGGCAGGGGTTCTTCACCACCGGCAGCTCATACCGCCGGGTGAAGCCGACCACGTCCCGCTCGTCCACATAGAGCATCGGGCGCAGGACCTGCAGCCCGGTTTTGTCCAGCTGCGTCACCGGCGGGAAGCACTCGCACCGGCCTTCCATCATCAGGTTCATCATCAGCGTTTCGATGAAGTCGTCCTTGTGGTGCGCATAGGCGATCTTCCGGCACCCCAGCTCCAGCGCCTTCTGGTTCAGCGCGCCCTTGCGCATCTTTGCGCAGAGGCTGCAGGGGTTCTTCTCCTTCCGCTCCAGAAAAACGATCTGGTAGATGTTCGTGCGGACGTGGTGGAAGGGGACGTCCAGCTGTGCACAGAAGTCGGACATCCTGTGGATATCTTCGTCCTTCATGCCCGCGCCCACGTCCACATGGATGGCGTGGAGCGAAAAGGGAACGGGGTAGAAGCGCCGTAGCGCCGACAGCCCCATCAGCAGGCACAGGCTGTCCTTGCCGCCGGAGAGACCCACGGCGATGGCGTCGCCCGGGGCGATCATGTCATATTGCTGCATGCATTGCCGCAGCAGGCTGGTCAGCCTTTGCAGGTCCATCGACATCGGGTCAGACCTGCTTCCCGACGGCTTCCAGATGCTCCCTCGCGGCTACGGCGTTGTCAGGGTTCGTGTTCTCCAGCGTCATGGGCAGGTCGTACTGCTTCGCCAGCGCGATGAGGGGCGCGTAGTCCATGTCGCCCGTGCCGCAGGAGCAGGAAACGAGGTTGGAGAACAGGTCGGTGTTGGGCGTGCCGGCCTTGACGGCCTGCCCGCGCTCGGTGGTGTAGGGGATGAAATCCTTCATGTGCAGCAGGCTCGTGCGGCTGCCCAGACGCGCCACGCCGTCGGCGACGACCGCCTTAGCGTCCGCGGCATTCTCCTCGCCCAGCAGGTTGACCGCGTCCAGAATGACCCGCAGGTTGGGGGAGTTGATGGCGTTCAGAACCCGCTCGCAGCGCTCGGGGGTGGAGACGATGTGGCGGATGACCGGCTCGATGGCGAACAGCTGGCCGACCTCCTCGGCATAGCGCACCACGGGGGTCGCGCGCTCGATAAAGAGCTGCAGCGCCTCCTCCGTGAAGCATTCGGGGCAGGTCTTGTAGCCGGTGTTGGGGGCGCCGGTTTCCGTGCCGACCAGCAGCGCGCCCATCCGCTTGGCGAAGCGCAGATGCGCCTTGTAGATTTCCACGGTCTTCGCGTGGGCTTCCAGGTCGGGGCTGCACAGGTTCAGGTAGCAGCCCAGCAGCACGCAGGTCTGGCCGTTTGCCTCCAGCTGTGCGCGAACCTCGTCTGCCAGCTCATCCGTCAGCAGCGCGGGCGCGTCCTCCATCCGGAAGCCGGGGATCACCTTGCTCATGGCGATATGCACGCAGGTGAAGCCCTGCGCCTTGGCGGCGGCGAGATGCTCGGCGAGGGTGGTACCGGCGGTATCGTGAAGTCGGATGCCGATGTTCATGCGTATGTCCTCCTGTCGGGTGTGTTGAGAGTATTATAGCGCATTTTGGCGGCTTTGGATAGGGGAAAATCGTGCAGCAATGCAAAAATGCCCGGCTGTGCGGGCATCGGGGTCATGGATTCACTGGATGGGCGCGGCCTGCAGCAGCGCCTCTGCCCGGGCGAGGGCGGACTGGACGTCATCGGGCTGTGCGCTGTCTCCGGCGCGGAGCATGCCGGCCGTCTCCTTCAGGCAGGCGAGGCAGGCGTCGTAGTCCTTCTCCCAGGAAAGTCGCTGGAGATCGAACTGCACGCGCTGGCGGTCGATCGTCCGCTGAAGCTCGTTCAGCTCCTCGGCGCGGGCGGCGCGGCGCAGCAGCTCCTTGAGCCCCTCCAGCATGTGATGCACGCAGGGCTGCGCCATGAGGCGGGCAGCGGCGGCGTCCTCCGGGTCGCAGAAGGCGGAATCCGCCTGGTCCATGCGGGGCTGCACCGGCTGTGCGGGGCAGGGAAGTCCCTCCCGGCGAAGCTCCTCGGAGACCTCGGCGATCAGGTCGGGGCGGTGCTTGAGGACGGTGCGGTATTTGTTCTGGTAGCGCAGCATCCGGCTGTGGGAGCCGCCGGACAGCTGCATCACGCAGGCCCGCACAGACATGCCGCGGCCCCGCGCCATGAGCACCTCGCGCAGGAGCTGGTGTGTCTCCTCCGGCGTGAAGGGCTGGAAGGCGGGGGAGCGGGGCGCGGTCTCGGGGCGCTCGCGCAGGCAGGCATAATAGTAGTTGCGGATGCTGTTGGGCTTGCGGCCGAGGTCGCCGGAGAGGGACTCGAACACGGTGCGGAGGGGCAAGCCGGCTGCGTTGGCTTCGCGGACGGCGGTGAAGAGACGGTCTGTTTCGCTGTCCTGCCAGCCGGTACGGCTTCGGACACGGGCCTGACTTTCCATAGTTTCATTGCTCCTTTGCCTGTTGATATGCAGATAGGTTGACCGCGCGCGGGGTGTTTTATGCGCGTCACATAAGGGGCAGCAGCGCCTGGGATAGGGAGCTGCCTCCGGAAAACGCCTGCCATGCGGCGTCGAGGACCTGCCTGGCCGGGAGAAACGCGTTGACGGCGGAAAGGGCGAGGGAAGCGGCGGCTTCGACCTCGGCGGAGAAGCCGGATGCATAGAGCGTCAGGTCGTCCCGGACGGTATGCAGCCCCTGTGCGGCGAGAGCCTCCTGCGCTTCCCGTGAGGTCAGGAAGGACAGCAGGGCGGCGGCCTCCGGCGGCGCATCGGGCGTGACTCCTGCGAACCAGACCTGGTCGGTGATCACCTCCGGCGGCGTCATGAGGCGGAATGGAAAGCCGTGCCCGGAGCCGGCGAGGGCGGTGAATGCCACGGCCTGCCCGGTGGTGAGCATGGCGGTGGCGCATTGCCGGGACTGCCACGCGCGGTATACCTCCGTCGGGGACAGCTGAGCGAAGTCCTGCGGCAAAGGCGGATGCCCGGCCGCAGGCAGCAGGGTGAGCAGCGACAGGAGCGCCGTCCCGCCGGGGGACTGCAGCGCGCAGGCCGTCTCTGACGCAGCGGACAGCGGATATCCCGGAACGGTGGAGGGTGCGGCGGTGGCGACGGGCCTGCCCAACAGGGTCGTGGGCGCGGGCGTTGCGGCGCTGCCCGGCTCCAGCGCGCCGTCGATGGCGAGCACCCATGCGCCCCAGCACAGCGGCAGCCCATACTGTTCCCCGCGCCACCGTCCCGCGCGCAGGAGCTCTTCCCGGGCGTCAAGGGTGCCCGACAGGGGCGTGAAAAGGCGGGTCGGGTCATCCAGGTCGCTGGGCATGAACAGGACGACGTCCGGCAGGACGCTGCCCTGCGCCGTGAGCTCCTCCGGGGACACCGCGCGCAGGTAGGTCATCGTGCCCGGATGACGCTTCTCCCACTGCCGCAGCTGCCCCGTCAGCCACGCCTGCGCGCCGCCGGGACTGCCGGTGATCCAGATGCGCAGGAGCGTCCGCGCATCGCCCTCCAGCGCAGGAACGCGCACGCTGCGGTGCATCGCCGACCGCGCGGCGCACATCACCAGTACGACCAGCGCAAGGGAAAACAGAATCATCAGGCGGCGCAGATGCTTCATGGGCGGCTCCTTTGGGTGTGTTTGCTGAATGTGTATGCATCTGCATGCCCGATGAGAACCGCGCGCGAGGCAAAGGATTGCAAATTCCGGACAGATATGGTAGGATAAACTGTTCATTCATCACAAAGGAGCGACCAATGGGCAAGCTTTTTGATTTCCTGAAGTGGGGCATCCGCCTCGTCGGCCCGAAGATGACGACCACATGGGAGGAGCCGTTCATCGACGAGCCGTGCATTTTTGTGTGCAATCATGTGGGGGCGATGGGCCCGATCCACATGGTCGTCAACTTCCCCCTGTGCGAGAAGGTCAAAGCCTGGTGCAACGAGGGGATCATGAACCGGAAATCCTGCCCTGCGTATGTCCGGCAGGACTACTGGTGGGAGCCGGGCTGCCGCCTGGAGCCGCTGTACAACGCGACGATCCCCTACATCGCCGCGGCGGTCATCCCGCCCGTGCTCAAGAGCGCGCCGACCATCCCGGTCTATCATCCGCCGGGCAACAGCGAGTTCAGCGTCGTGACGACGATGCGCATGAGCATGGCCGCGCTGAACGAGGGGAACCATCTGGTCATCTTCCCCGAACAGCCCAGCGGCTACAAGGATCACCACACGTGGATCAACATGGAGTGGCTGTACCTGTGCAACGTCTATCACCGCCGGACGGGCAAGGCGCTGCGGATGTATCCGGTGCATATCGACACGGCTGCGCATGAGTTCCGCGTGGCAAAGCCGATCATGTACGACCCGGAGCGCACGCAGGAGGAGCAGAAGGACGAGATCGAGCGGGTGCTGGCGGCAGGCCTGCGCGGAGAAAAGGTGGAGCAGTGATGAAAAGGCTGCTGTCTGCGTTCCTGCTGATCTGCCTGGCGCTGCAGCTGTCCCGGGTGCAGCCCGCTGCGGCGGAGGGCTGGCTGCCCGATCGGAACGGGGAGCTGCCGGTCATCTCCATCGTGACGGATGACCTGGCCTACGTCACCGGCCCGACCCGGGAGACGAAGCTGCAGGGCGGCATCTCCTATGTGGATGCGACCGTATCCGTCGGCGGCTGCGACCCGGAGGACGTGATCGACGCCGCGCCGGCGCAGGTCAAGGCCCGGGGCAACTACACGCTGGAATACCCGAAGAAATCCATCCGCATCAAGTTTTCGCAGAAGCAGGGAATGCTTGGCCTGCATGACGGGGCAGAATACAGGAGCTGGGTGCTGCTGGCGGAGTGGAAGGATCTGTCGATGCTCCATTCGCCGGTGGGATACTACCTGAGCCATGCCATCCTCGGCAGCGACGGCTACTATGTCGCGGACTGCCGGAACGTGGAAGTGTGGCTGAACGGCGAGTACTGGGGCGTGTATCTGCTCACGGAGCAGCAGGAGGTCAAGGACGGCCGCACCCGGCTGCCGGAGATCGGCAAGGACGAATCGAGCACGGACGTCGGCTACTTCTTTGAATACGACGCCTATTATGCCGAGGAGAAGAACGCTCCGGATGGCGATCCGGTGTTCGAGGTGTACCACAGCGGCACTGCCCAGGAGCAGTATGGCTACACGATCAAGAGCGATATCCGTTCCGACCGGCAGCGGCGCTTTCTGGCTGGCTATGTCCGCCGGGCGCATCAGATCTTCTACGAGGCGGTCGTCAACGGGCGCAGCTTCGCGATGAACGCGGCCGGAACCTCCGTCGTGCCGGCGGATGGCCTCACGCCGCAGCAGGCTGCCGGGAGCGTGGTGGACCTGCGGTCGCTGACGGACATGTACATCCTGCATGAGCTCACTCGGAATCCGGACGTGGGCTGGTCGAGCTTCTACATCACATTGGACATGTCGGAGGGCGGGAACGGCCTGCTGACCTTCGAGGCGCCGTGGGATTTCGATTCCGCCTTCGGTATCCGCGCGGATTACGAGAGCGCGGAGGGCTGGTATGTGCAGCATTCGGGCAATCCGTGGCTGTCGCTGGCGGCGCGGGCGGAATGGTTCCAGGCGATGGTGCGCGAGCGCTGGGCGGAGCTGCGCGAAGCCGGGGTGCCGGAACAGGCGCTGGCGCTGATCGGGGCGCATCAGGCGGCCCTGGCGGATGCGTACGCGCGCAACTACGAGCGCTGGCCGGAGCGGATCCGCGATGGAAATCATGAGCTGATCGACGAGCTCAACGCCTGCACATCGCAGCAGGAGGCCGTGGATTACCTGCATCGCTGGCTGTCCGCGCGCGTCGCGTGGCTGGACGGCATGTGGAGCCGCTGAGGAAAACAAATATCGCCCCCTGCCGAACAAAAAAATGCACACCCTCTTGACGGAACGGTGTGATTTGGTTATAATATATACCGTCTACAAGTCTGGTCAGGCTTGATGCGGGACGTGCGGGCGTAGTTTAGTGGTAAAACTCCAGCTTCCCAAGCTGGCCTTGTGGGTTCGATTCCCATCGCCCGCTCCACCACCGCATCAACCAACCGGAAAGCAGCGGAAGTCGGAAACGGCCCCGCAGTTTTACGTTGAGACGCGCCGATGATCAGGCGCGTCCGGTAAATAGAAGGAGGAGATACCCATGGCTAAGGAACGCTATGAGCGCAAGAAGCCGCACGTTAACATCGGTACCATCGGTCACGTTGACCACGGCAAGACCACTCTGACCGCCGCGATCTGCATGA
>SVGU01000092.1 GCA_015056155.1 Clostridiales bacterium | reverse complement strand
GGACGAGCCCCTGCCGCCCATCACCCCCGAGGAGCGCCAGGCCGTGATGGACAAGGTGAACCAGATCAAGGTCGGCATGAACGTCAAGATCCGCGGCGAGTGCATGTACGACAACTTCGCCCGCGAGCTGTCCATCTCCGTGCGCGATATGGTGCCCATGGAACGCATCGAGCGCGAGGACACCGCCGAGGAAAAGCGCATCGAGCTGCACATGCACACCAACATGTCCACCATGGACGCCATGACTCCCGCCGGCGATTTGATCAAGCGCGCCATCAAGTGGGGGCATCCCGCCGTCGCCATCACCGACCACGGCGTGGTGCAGGCCTTCCCGGCGGCCTTCAATGCCGCGAAGAAGCAGCCCATCAAGCTCATCCCCGGCTGCGAGGGATACATGATCGACGAGAAGGCCGTCGTACAGAATGCCACCGACCGCCTGCTGGACGACCCGATCATCGTGCTGGACTTTGAATCCACGGGCCTGAACACCGCCACCGACCGCGTGATCGAGATCGGCGCGGTGAAGCTGGTGGGCGGCACGGTGGTGGATTCGCTGTCCCTGCTGGTGAACCCGAAGGTGCCGCTGAAGGAGAAGATCGTCAGCCTCACGGGCATCACCGACATGATGCTGGCGGACAAGGAAACCGCAGAAACGGCCATCCCCAAGCTCATGGACTTCATCGGGGACGCGCCCATCGCCGCCCACAACGCCGCCTTTGACGCATCGCTCCTCAAGGCGGAGCTGAAGCGCCTGGACCGCACCTTCTCTGCGCCCGTGCTGGATACGCTGACGCTTTCGCGCAAGATGTTCCCGGAGATGAAGTCCTTCAAGCTGGCCAGCGTCTGCAAGCGGCTGCAGGTCAGCCTCAAAAACGCCCACCGCGCCGTCCATGACGCAACGGCCACTGCCCTGTGCCTGGCGAAGATGATCAAGCAGCTGCAGGAGGAACAGGGCCTCAAAACCATCGCCGACCTCAACACCCTCAAGGGCGGCGCCATCGGCGACAGCTACCATGTCATCATTCTGGTGAAGACGCAGGACGGTCTGGTCAACCTGAACCGCCTGGTCACCATCGGCCATCTGGAGCATTTCCGCCGCCGCCCCCACATGCCCAAGCAGGACATCCAGCGGCTGCGGGAGGGACTGATCATCGGCAGCGCCTGCGAGGCGGGCGAGCTGTTCCAGGCGGTGCTGGCCAACGAGCCGTGGGAGAAGCTGAAGGAGATCGCCAGCTGGTATGACTATCTGGAGATCCAGCCCATCGGCAACAACTACTTCATGGTGCGCGAGGGCCGCATTCCCGACGAGGAGGGGCTGCGCGACCTCAACCGCATCATCGTCAGGCTCGGCGAGGAGCTGAATATCCCCGTCGTGGCCACCGGCGACGTGCACTTCCTCGACCCCCATCACGCCAAGAACCGCGCCATCATCCAGGCCGGCATGGGCTTTGACGACGCGGACAACCAGGCGCCCCTGTATTTCAAGACCACCAACGAGATGCTGGAGGAGTTCTCCTACCTCGGCGAGGAAAAGTGCTACGAGGTGGTCATCGCCAACCCGCGCAAGATCGCCGATCAGGTGGGCAAGCTCCAGCTCTTCCCCATCCATCCCAAGGGCGAGGACACCTTCCAGCCCCTGTGGGAGGACGCGGCGGACAACATCCAGAACATGACCTGGGGCAAGGCGAAGGAGATGTACGGCGAGGAGCTGCCGGAGATCGTCGTGGCCCGCATCGAAAAGGAGCTCAAGTCCATCATCGGCTACGGCTTTGCGACGCTGTACAACATCGCCCAAAAGCTGGTGAAGAAGTCCAACGACGACGGCTACCTCGTCGGTTCCCGCGGCTCGGTCGGCTCGTCCTTTGTCGCCCATATGTGCGGCATCACCGAGGTCAACGCCCTGCCGCCCCATTACCGCTGCACCCACTGCCGCAAGGGCTTCTTCGACGTGGACAAGGCCACCTACAAGATGGGCGTTGACCTGCCGGACAAGGATTGCCCCCTCTGCGGACGGAACCTCGCCAAGGACGGCTTCGACATCCCCTTCGAGGTCTTCCTGGGCTTCGAGGGCGACAAGGTTCCCGATATCGACCTGAACTTCTCCGGCGAATATCAGAACCGCGCCCACCACTATGTCGAAGAATTGTTCGGCAAGGATCACGTGTTCCGTGCGGGCACGATCTCCGGTCTGGCGGAAAAGACGGCCTACGGCTACGTGGCCAAATACTTCGAGGAGCGCGGCATCCAGGCCGGCAACACCGAGAAGGAGCGCCTCGCCGCCGGCTGCGAGGGCGTCAAGAAGACCACCGGCCAGCACCCGGGCGGCATGGTCGTCGTGCCCAAGGAGTACGACATCTGCCAGTTCACCGCCGTGCAGCACCCGGCCGACGACCTCGATTCCGACTTCACCACCACCCACTTCGACTTCAACTCCATGCATGACATTCTGGTCAAGCTTGACTGTCTGGGCCACGTTGACCCGACGGTGCTGCACATGCTGGCGGAGATCACCGACACGCCCACCGAGGCGGTACCGCTGGACGACAAGCCCGTGCGTTCGCTCTTCTCCTCCCCGGAGGCGCTGGGCGTGAAGGAGGAGGACATCGACTGCACCACCGGCACCTTCGGCATCCCGGAATTCGGCACGGCCTTCGTGCGCGGCATGCTGGACGATACCAAGCCCTCGACGATGGAGGAGCTGGTGCGCATTTCCGGCTTGTCCCACGGTACGGACGTGTGGCTGGGCAACGCGCAGGATCTGGTGCGCTCCGGCACGGCGAAGCTGTCAGAGTGCGTGTGCTGCCGCGATGACATCATGAACTACCTCATCGACAAGGGCGTCGCGCCGAAGATGGCCTTCACGACCATGGAGTCTGTCCGTAAGGGCAAGGGCCTCAAGCCCGAAATGGAACAGGCGATGATCGACGCGAAGGTGCCCGAATGGTTCATGGACTCCTGCAAGAAGATCAAGTACATGTTCCCCAAGGGGCACGCGGTGGCCTACGTCATGTCGTCCCTGCGCGTGGCGTGGTACAAGGTGCACCGCCCGCTGGCTTATTACGCGGCCTACTTCACCCTGCGCGGCAAGGGCTTCGACGCGCGCACCATGATCGCCGATCCGGCGACCATCCGCCAGAAGATCAAGGACATCAAGGCCGACCCCAACGCCTCCGCAGCGGACGGCGATGCGGTCACCTCGATGGAGCTGGTGCTGGAGATGAACATGCGCGGCTTCCGCTTCCTGCCTGCCGACCTGTACAAGTCCCATGTGACCCGCTTCCTGATGGAGGACGAGAAGTCCCTGCGCGTGCCCTTCACGAGCCTGGGCGGCCTGGGCGAGAGCGTGGCGGAGTCCATCGTCCGCGAGCGCGAAAAGGGCCCGTTCCTCTCCATCGAGGACCTGCGCGACCGCGCCCACGTACCCTCCTCCATCATCGACATGCTGCGCACCCACGGCTCCCTGGAGGGCCTGAGCGAGACCAGCCAGGTCAGCATGTTCTTCTGACGGCCCCTGTGCGGCTGCCGGAAGTACCCCACCAAAGATCACCCCGGCGGAGACAGCCGGACAGCGGCGCAGGCCGCGAAAGGAGAATTCCCCCCATGATGACGACCAAGACCCGTTCCCGCGTGTGCGCCTTCGGCAGCGAGGCGGAGATGACGACCCTGTGCCGGACGCTGCTGGAGAATCGCGGCTGGCTGCCGGAGCAGCAGGAGGACGAGCCGGAATTGACCCTCGACCGCCTGACCGCGCTGGTGAAGCACCATTCGCAGATGGAGGGCGGCGAGGACTGCTCTTTCTTCTATGACATGGTGGCGGAGCATCCCTATGGCGCGGCGCTGGCGTCCGTGTGCCGTCTGGAGGTGGCGAAGCACCCCACGGGCATGTGGACCGCCTGCTTCACCTACGGCGGCGACACGCCCTTCCAGCCCGAGGACTGGCAGCGGCTCCACCGGCAGTGCAAGGGGATCCCGATGCTGGCGATGTACGCGGACTGGGACTTCGGCCTGGAAAAGGGCATGAAGATCTTCGCCGGCGGCAAGACCCGGGACGACTGGTCCCGCATGGCGGAGGTCTGGCTGTGGCTGATGGCGGAATACGAGGTCGGCTATCCCCCGGAGGAGGCCGTGGAGCGCCTGCGCAAGCTGCGCAAAACCTTCGAGCGCGAGGACTTCGACATGACCATCGGCGAGATGCTGGACGCCTGCATCGAAAACCTGACGGAGCTGGAGGCGGACACCGCGGACGCCGAGGCCCTGCAGGCGCAGATGCACCGGTGCCGGGAAGAAAAGGACTACACGGAGCTGTTCCGTCTGTATCTGCGCGTGGCGGAAACGGTGCTGTGGGAGACGGCGCACAATCACCGGTGGATCGCCTGCCTGGAGTCTGTGCGGGATGCATGGATCGCGGCAGAGGGCGAGGACGCGTGAGGCGCAGAATGTGACGTTTCGGCCGGGAAAGCGCGGTGTTGAGCGGAGGCGTGTTGCGGCGGGGGGCGGCATGTGGTACCATGCTGTCATCGCGGCGGCCGGACCGCGCGGTAACGATATACAGAAATGTCTGAGAAAGGTTGATGAACATGAGTGAAGTGAAGATCCTGTACCTTGACCGGTTGGGAAATGACTTTTCCAAAGCCGAGAAAGCGATCGAGCAGATGCTGAAGGAGGGCTGGAGCCTGGTCAGCGTGACAACCGACGCCGCCAACACCTTCAAGCTGATCGCAACCTTCCAGCGATAATCTGCCGATACGAAGCATATGCAGGGGGACGTCCGCGCCCCCTGCTTTTTGCTGCCTGGATTTTCAATTCATGAGAAGTGAATGAAAAAGGGCGGCAGGATGTGGATGCTGTATATGTCCCCGACGAGGCGGCGGAGCGCAGCGGCAGGCTCCTTTTCCGTGTGCACTATATTTTCGACGGGGACGACGCGTCGGGGGAGCCCTTTGCTGTGCAGCAGGAAGCCGTTATTGCGGTCAGCTGCTGTCCACCCGGGATGAGCCTCTTCCGCCGGGCGCTTTGCATCGCGGATGTGACGCCCTGCACCGAGCGCGGGGGACGCATCGTCCTGCCGGAGACCTCCTCCCGGCGGAGCAGCAGGAAGCAGGCCGGACGCATCAGCGGTTCCTGCCTGGAGACGCTGGGGGAGATCATCCTTGAGGGGATCTTTGAATTCATCGGCGACCTCCTGGATGGGATATGAGCAGAGGATGTATGCGTCCTCTGCACTTTTTTTGCGAAATTTTGTTCCCCTTGCAGGAGAATGCGTTTCTTCGCAGAATAAGAACATATATTCGCAATTAAAGGAGGTACACCCATGAACATATACGAATCCTGCCCCACCTTCGTCACGCAGCGCTATGTGATCCGGCTGGTGCGCCGGGAGGATGCGCCCGGTCTGCTGAGCGTGTACAGGGACAAAAACGCCCAGCCCTACTTCAACGCCGACAACTGTACCAGCAATTTCCGATACACGACCTACCGGGAAATGCGGGAGTGCGTGGATATGTGGGTCTGGTCCTATGAGAACGGCTGGTTTGTCCGGTGGGTCATTCTGGAGAAGAACGCGCCCATCGGGACGGTGGAGATGTTCCGGCGGGACGACGGCGACGACGGGCGCGGCTGCGGCGTGCTGCGCATGGATGTGAAGGGCAGCAGCGAGTTCGATGACGTCTTTGACGAGCTTCTGGACGCGATGCTGCAGCCCATGCACGAGCACTTCGGCTGCGCGGAGATCCTGACCAAGGCGCCCAGCTTCGCCATGCAGCGGCGGTCGTCGCTGAAGAAGAACGGCTTCCTCCCGGCAAAGCCCATGCGGCTGAAGAACGGGCTGGTCTGCTGTGATTACTGGAGCCACCGGGCATAAGCGGGACAGGCGGCGCATACCCTGTTGCAGAACAGGAGGGATGCGCATGAACGAACCGACGGGCAAGCCCTATGCCCTGACGCTGGAGAGGCGGGAGAAGGCGGTGCTGACGGGCGTGACGGAGGTGGAGCGCTTCGACGAAAAGGAAGTGGTGCTCCGCACGCACGGCGGCCGGCTGACGCTCACGGGAACGGGGCTGCATGTGTCCAGCCTTCAGCTGGAGGAGGGGCGGCTGCTGGTGGACGGAGAGATCGACGGCATGCTCTACGATGGCGGCGCCTCGCCGCGGCGCGGCTTCCTCCGGCGGGCGCTGGGATGACGCTGGAGGCGCTGTTCGCCCGGGCGGCGCAGGGGCAGGCGTTTCTGCTGCTGGCCGGCGGCGGCGTGGCGCTGGGGGCGCTGCTGCAGCTGGCGGGGGCGCTGCACCGGGTGTGGCGGATGGCGGGACTGGCGGCGGATGTGCTGTGGGCGCTGGGGGCGGCGGCACTGGTGCTGTACACGGTGTTCCAGGCGGGCACGGGGCTGCGGCTCTATGCGCTGCTGGGGCTGCTGACCGGTCTGGCGCTGTACCGGGCGGGCGTGCAGCCGCTCGTTTCGGCGGCGGCGCGGCGGATGCAAAAACTTTTCCCGCCAAGGCAGGAATGACCGGGGGCGATGCAGAATCTTCTGTGCACGGGAAATCTGCACGGGAGGGATGGACATGGATCGCAAGGTCATCAGCTGGCGCGGCATCGCGGTCATGATCATGGCCTTCCTTGTCGTGTTCGGGATCGCCATGTTCGGCATCCTGTCCAGCCGCCGCGCGATGGAAAAGCAGTACCAGGAGCAGCAGAGCCGCATTGTGGACATGGAGATGAACGTGTCCGAGCTGAAGAACGAGCTGGCGCGCGTCGGCACGGATGGCTATGTGGAGAATGAGGCCCGGGAGAAGTACGACTACATCAAGAGCGGCGAAATGCGCTTTGAGTTCTCCGATCCGCAGAAGCTGCAGAACTACACGGAGGACGAGTGGCAGATCATCGTCGACGAAAATTTATATTGAGTCCAAGGGGTCTTTGCGTGCAGCAAAGGCCCTGTTTCGTTGCCGGAAGAGGAGATACGGAGAAATGGAGGTAGCCGGATGATCGTTGCAGTGATCGGGATCGGGTCGAATTCCGTGAGGATGCTGCTGGCCAGTGTGCAGCCGGGAGGGATCCGGCGGCTGAGGCGGGAGCGCGAGGGCACGCGGCTGTTCGCGGGCCTGAACGAGGGGCGCTGCCTGTCCGCGGAGGCGATGGAGAAAACGGCGAACGCGGTGGCGAAGATGGCGGCGTCTGCCCGGGCGGCATGCGCAGAGGCGATCCACCTCTTTGCGACCAGCGCCACCCGCGACGCGGCGAATCAGGCGGAGTTCGCGGCCCTGCTGAAGGAGCGGACGGGCCTGACGCTGGAGATCTGCGCGGGTGAGACGGAGGCGGCGCTGTCCTTCTTCGGCGCGAGCGGCGGGGGCGAATCCGGCGTCATCGACATCGGCGGCGGCTCGACGGAGGTCATCGTGGGCTGCGGCATGGACGTGCGGTGTGCCTTCTCGTGCCAGATGGGCGCGGTCCGTCTGGCGAGGGAGCTGCCGCTGCGGGATCACGGCGACCTGGCGTTCGTGGAGGAGAAGGCGGCGGAGATCCTTCGGGAGCAGCTGCGTCTGCACCCGGCGCTGACGCTGCCGCAGAGCTGGCGCGGCACGGGCGGCACCTTCACCACCCTCGCGGCGATCGTGCGGGGCGTGCACTGGACGGAGCGGACGTACATGCACGGCATGACGCTGAAGGAGGCGGACGTGGCGGCGGTGGCGCGGATGCTGGCAGACATGCCCCTGGAAAAGCGGCGGGAGCTCCCCGGGCTGCAGCCCAACCGCGCGGACATCATCGTCCACGGCGTGTGCATCCTGCTGGCCTGCATGCATACACTGAACATTCCGGAGATCACCGTGAGCGAATACGGCAACCTCGAGGGATACCTCAAGGACGCCTACGGAGCCGTGAATGTTTTCTGAAAATTCACAAGAAATACGCCGGGCTGCCTTGCGCACCCTGCGGTGGATGGGGTATAATAGGAGCAATGCTGCCCTGGCAGCGATCAATGTCGATGGGAGAGAATCAGAATGAACAAGAAGAGTCTGCTTGCGCTGCTTGCGGCGCTGCTGCTGCTGCTGACCGGCTGCGCGGCAAAGGATGAGGGCGAGCGCGAGGTCGTGCGCGTGGGCGATGTGTACTACACGATGAACGACCTGCAGTCGATCGAAGCGTACCTGAAGGATTATTATGACTACATGGGCCAGCTCTATACCATGTATTATGGCTTCAACCCCATGAGCTACACCGATGCGGACATCCGCACCGAGGCGGTCAACAGCCTGGCGTATCAGGCGGTCGTGCTGGACAAGGCGGCGAAGCTGGGTCTGGACGAGCTGACCACCGAGGAGACCGTGATGCTGGAGGAGCGCGTGAACGACGCCTGGGCGGAGTACCGCGAGAGCGCCCGGCAGCAGCTGACCCTGGCAGAGGATGCGACCGAGGAGCAGGTCGAAAAGGCGATCGACGAGCTGCTGGCGCAGGAAGGGATCACGATGGACGCCGTGCGCAAGAGCGAGAAGAGCGGCATCCTGATGGAGAAGGCGGAAGCCTGGGCCACCAAGGACGTGACCGTCACCGAGGAGGAGTTCGTCGCCGCGTATGACGAGAAGGTCGCCAGCGAGAAGGCCTCCTATGAGGAAAACCTGTCTGCCTACGGCGATGCGGTGCTCAACGGCGAGACGCCCTGCTACACCCCCGCAGGCTACCGCTATGTCAAGCAGATCCTGATCAAGTACACCGACGAGGACGTTGAGGTGCTCAACAGCATTGGCAGCGCCCGCTACACCGCCGAGAGCGCCCAGAGCACGGCGGCTTCCACCGCGCAGGGCCAGCTGCCCGAGGGTGCGGACCTGGAGGCGCTGGTGGCTGAGGTGACCGTGACGCTGAATGAGATCACCGATCCGGCGAACATCACCGTCCTGGAGTCCGGTGCGGCCTTCACCACCGAGCTGACCGAGGAAGCCGCTGCGGCGGTGAAGGCGCTGGCTGAGGCGCGTGCGGTCGCTGCGGCCTATGAGGAGCAGGAGAACCTGGCGATCCAGAACGCGCTGGCGAACATCGCGCCCAAGGCGGATGAGGTGCTCAGCCGTCTGGAGGCGGGCGAGGACTGGGACGCCCTGACCGCCGAGTACAACGAGGACCCCGGCATGGAGGCCGGCTCTGCCAACGCGGAGAAGGGCTACCCCATCTGCGCGGATTTCGCGTCCTTCGATCCTGCCTTTGTGGAGGCGGGCATGGCGATCCCCGAGGTCGGCCAGTGGAGCGACAAGACCGTCGGCGAGACCTACGGCTACTACATCATCAAGTACATGGCGGACATCCCCGAGGGCGCGACGGACAAGGAAGTCGTCCGCGATGCCATGATGGACGAGATGCTGACCACCAAGAAGGACGAGACCTTCGGTAAGGCTGTGGATCAGTGGGTGTCCGAGGCGAACATGATGATCAACTACGATCTGCTGGGCATCTGATCTCCCTGCGCGGCGCCCCTGCCCGTCGGAGTCGATCATCCCGAAAACAAAATGACGGAGACCGGCATTTGCACCGGTCTCCGTTTTTGTTAGTGTCTTTAGACAGTTGAGCGAAGCGAAACAGAAAACCACCCGCTATGCGGGTGGAAGCCAAAGCGTTATACAAAGACTCACCCTTCTGCTACAATGAGGATGTTCAGGCCTATTGCA
>SVGU01000091.1 GCA_015056155.1 Clostridiales bacterium | reverse complement strand
AGCCCTGATCAGCGCCGATGGCGTAGGCAGCGATGGCCATGGCCTCGATGACGGCGTGGGGATCGCCCTCCAGGATGGAGCGGTCCATGAACGCGCCGGGGTCGCCCTCGTCAGCGTTGCAGCAGACGTACTTCTTGTCGGAGACGGAGTTCTTGGCGAACTTCCACTTCAGGCCAGTGGGGAAGCCGCCGCCGCCGCGGCCGCGCAGACCGGAATCCAGAATGGTCTGGATAACATCGTCACGGCTCATCTCGGTCAGCACCTTGCCCAGCGCGGCATAGCCGTCAAAGGCGATGTATTCCTCGATGTTCTCGGGGTCGATCACGCCGCAGTTGCGCAGCGCAACGCGCTTCTGCTTCTTGTAGAAGTCGACCTTGTCCAGGGACTTGATGGTCTCCTTGTCGGCCTCCATCGCGCCCTTGTACAGCAGATCCTTGACGATACGGCCCTTGATCAGGTGCTCCTCAACGATGCGGGACACGTCTTCGGGCTTCACGTGGGCGTAGAAGGAGCCCTCGGGATAGACGATGCAGACCGGGCCGGCCTCGCACAGGCCGAAGCAGCCGGTGCGCACGACCTTGACTTCCTTGTCCAGGCCCTTCTCTGCCAGAAGCTTTTCAAACTCGGCGATGACTGCCGCGGAATTGGAAGAGGTACAGCCCGTACCACCGCAGACCATCACATGAGAACGAATCAGATCCATGATATCTTCCTCCTAATATTCGGCCATCACCCGGCTTGGCGCCAGGCGCTGGCTACGCTCGGTCAATGCACGCATTGACTGTCGCCGGTCAGGCTTTCCGCCCGATCCTCTTATCTCACTCAGCCCTGATAGCCGATGGTGTATTCTTCCACAGGACGGCCGTTGACGATGTGATCGTTGACCACGCGGGCGACCTTTTCAGGGGTCATGTGAACGTAGGTGACCTTCTCCTGGTCCTTCACATAGACCTCGACCATGGGCTCCAGACGGCACATGCCGATGCAGCCGGTCTGGGCGACGGTCACGTTCTCCAGGCCGCGGCGCTTGAGCTCCTCAACGAACTCCAGCATCACGGGGCGGGCGCCGGCGGCGATACCGCAGGTCGCCATGCCGACCACCACGCGGGTGTCGATGTTGTCGTCCTTACGCATGTTGACCTGTTCGATCATCCGGTTACGGATGGCCTGCAGTTCTGCCAAACTCTTCATGAAAAATTCCCTCCATGCAGTTCATTGATTTCCGTACTTAAACAATCCTGGATCCAGCCAGCGATCTCCATCTGATTCAGCGGCAGGGGCGCCACCGTCTCCCGGATGACCCGGGTATCGAAGGTGAAGGTCTTCCCGTCGTAATCATAGGTGAAGAGAAAGTCGGAATCCGGATTCATCACCACTAAGCTGAACCATGCCCCCGCCACATCGCCCATGGGAGGACGGTCGATATGGCCAAGGCCGAAGGTCGCCGTCACAACGGTACCCACGCCCACGGCGGACTGGATCGTCACGTCTCCCCCGGTCATCTCCGCCGTCTGCTTGAGCAGCGGAAGACCCAGACCCACCTTGCGGGTCTTGCGGGAGGTGGTGAAGGGCTCCAGCACCGTTTTGACCATTTCCTCTTTCATGCCGCAACCGTCATCCTGAAACACGAAGGTGATCCGGTCGTCCTGATGGCTGACCTTCACATGCACCTGCGTCAGGCTGGCGCCGGCCGAGATGGAATTCTGGGCAATATCCATGATATTGTCCGACAGTTCACGCATCATGGCTCTTTACCATCAGCGGCGGTACTTCTCGATGATACCGGCGACCTGGTCGGGGGTCAGACGGCCGTACACGTCATCATTGACCATGATAACGGGAGCCAGACCGCAGGCGCCCAGGCAGCGGGTCGCATTCAGGGTGAACAGGCCGTCGGGAGTCGTGCTGCCGGCGGGAACACCCAGCACCTTCTCCAGCTCGTCCAGCACCAGCTGAGCGCCCTTGACGTAGCAGGCGGTGCCCAGGCAGACGCTGATGATGTACTTGCCCTTGGGCTCCAGGTTGAACTGCGCGTAGAAGGTCGCCACGCCGTACACGTCGCTCACAGGGATGTCCAGACCCTTGGCGATGATGTTCTGAACGTCCTCGGGCAGGTAGCCGAAGATGTCCTGCGCACGCTGCATAATGGGCATCAGGCAGCCGGGCTCGTTCTTGAGCTCGTCGATGACCTGCTGAAGTGCAGCGTACTTGTCCATGTTGTTGTTACAGTCACAGCAACACATATTGATCCGTCCTCCTTATGCATTGGGGTATTATGCTTAAATCACGCGCCCGCCCGGATGACGGGCGATCGTGAGATTTGCCGAAAAGTGATGTTCACCCGCGCCCGGCGATCGCGTCGAAGATCGCCTGTACGCTCCTTTCGCGTACCTCGAGGGTGAAGGTGGGCTCCAGGATATTCTCCAGATAGTGGGCGTCGGACGAGCGGAGGAGCCGGTATCCGCTCAGGTCCATCTCCGGCATCGCCACGGCGTCGGAGACCTCCAGCGCATCGTACCTTGCGCCGCCGGGCAGGAAGCCCAGCGCGTTCAGCACACCGTTGGAGCCGCGGTTGATATGCGCCGGTACGCACAGCCCGCCGTGGGCATGGATCTGCTGCTCGCACTCCTCGAAGGAAAGGTCGAGGGCGCTGATCAGCAGCCGTTCCTCCTCGGCGGTCTCCTCGTCCTGCGCGTTCATCACCACCTGCCGGCCGAAGAACTCCGGCCTGTTGGGCAGGGGCAGCAGGTGCTCATACACCGTTTCGCCAAAGGCGAGGCAGCTCTCCACATCCGGGAAATAGCACAGCATGTGCGCCTCCTCCCGGGTGGTCAGCTCCATCCCCGGCAGCAGCAGCACGCCCATCATGTCCGCGACCTCCTTCACCGCCGGAAGGTTCCGGCAGGCGTTGTGGTCGCACACGGCGATCGCGTCCAGCTGCTTGATGTAGGCCATGCCGACGATGTTGTTGGGCGTCATCAGCATGTCTCCGCAGGGCGAAAGGCAGGAGTGGATATGCAGGTCGCAGAAGAGCTTCATCCCTTTTTCGCCGAGGGCACGCCCTGATCGGCCAGCAGCTTGACCAGCTCATAGGCGGTCATCTCGCTGGAGAGGATGATGATGTCTTCCGACGCGGCCTTCTTGACGATGGTCTCGTCCACAGGCAGGCCTTCGGGGATGATGACGCAGGCGAAATCCAGCAGCGCCGCCACGGCGATCACGTTCATGTGCGCCTGCACGGTGATCCACGCCATATCCGCCTGACCCTTGCCCATCACATGGCTGAGCAGGTCGCAGGTATAGCCGCAGACGATCTCGCGGTCCTCATACTCCCCCGTCAGCACACGGCTGCCGGACAGCTTCACAAATTCAGAAACCTGCATGGGTTAGTCCTCCTTTTTGCTGAGGATGTCGTCGTCGCCGATGGATTCCCGGTTGCCGCCGACAGAAAAGCGCGTGGACGCACCCAGCGAGACCATTTCGCTCGCGAGGGTGCTGATGCGCTCGTTGAGCTTGAAGATGCAGTTCATCTCCGTCGCGAAGCCGTTCACGATATCCCGTGCCAGCGCGCGGCAGGAGGGCGAACCGCAGGAACCGCAGTCCAGACCCGGCATGGACGCTTCGATCTCGTCGATCCGCGCCGCCTTGAGGATCCGTTCCATCATCGAGCCCGTCAGCTGCTGCGCGTCGTTGGGCTCGATCTCCTCGGTCATCCTGAACTTCTCATGGGCGTTTTCGAAGATCTCCGTCCGCTGCACCATCCGGCCGGGGGTGTGGCGGAGGATGGCGTTCAGGCGGCTCTTGGCCACATAGCCGTTCTCCACCGTCAAGGGGCCGCCGAGGCAGCCGTTGGAGCAGGCCAGCAGCTCCACATAATCCAGCCGGTCGAAGCGGTTGTCCTCGATCTGCTCCAGCGCATGCTTGACGTTTTCGATGCCGTCCACACACAAGGTGTGGCGCATGCCCACCGCCTCCGCCTCGCCGCTGGGGACTGCCCAGCGGACGCCGACGGTGCTCGCCCGGTCGATCTCCAGGGGCGAGAACTCGCCCTTGACGAAGGACTGGATCTGCGTGTACACATCCTTGATGGCGATCACGCCGTCCACGGAGGATTTCTGGATGCCGATGGGATTGCGGACGTCCGAAAGCTTCGCCGCGCAGGGGGAAATGAAGAAGGCGCCGATCTTTTCCACCGGCACGCCGTGCTTTTTGGAGAACTCCTCCTTCGCAATGCGCGCCGCCGCCTCCATGGGGGATACGATGTCAATGACGTTCTCCAGCAGGCTGGGGTACTTCTGCTGGATCAGCCGCACCACCGCCGGGCAGGCGGACGAGATGACCGGCCGGGGACGATCCTCATTGATCAGCGTCTTGCTGATGGCATAGGAAACGACCTCCGCCGCCCTGGCAACCTCGAACACCTCATCGAACCCAAGCTTGTACAGCGAGGCGATGATCTTGTCCGACCGGTGCACCTGCGGGAACTGGGTGTACAGCGCCGGCGCAGGCAGTGCGATCTTATATTCAAAGTCCTGAATGACCGACAGAGGATCCGTCACGGCGACCTTGGCATGATGCGGGCAGATGCGCACGCATTCGCCGCAGTCGATGCAGTTCTGCCGGATGATGGTCGCCCGGTTGTTGCGGATGCGGATGGCGTCCGTGGGGCAGCGCTTGAGGCAGTTGGTGCAGCCCCTGCACTTATCCGCCTCCAGACGCACGGAATGGAAATACCGCTCCTCGCCGCTCATGGCTCTGCCCTCCCCGCTTCATTCAGGTTCTGACGATCAGAAAATCAGATATTGAAAATCATGGTGATGTCCGTGCCGACGCCGACCTCGGACTTGATGTCGAATTCGTCGGCGTTGCGCTTCATGTTGGGCAATCCCATGCCCGCGCCGAAGCCCATGTTGCGCACCTCGTTGGACGCAGTGGACCAGCCCTCGGTCATGGCCTTCTTCAGGTCCGGGATGCCCGGGCCCACGTCCACCACGCGGATAATGATCTTCTCCGGGGTGATCTCATAGTCAATCCGGCCGCCATCGGAATGGATGACCAGATTGATCTCCGCTTCATACGTGCCCACGGACACGCGGCGCACCACGGAGGCCGGCACGCCCAGCTGCTTCATCTGGCGCTTGATCCGGGCAGAAACGTCGCCCGCGGTGGTCATGTCGTCCGCCTTGACGGGGAAGGTTTCCTTAATCGTCATCATCGCTGTCTCCATTGAAGTCCTCAAGCTTGCATGCACCCATGCCGGCGGCATAGAGCCGGCCGCACGCCTCATACATCGAGCAGGTGGTCAGCAGCACCGGCAGACCGATCTGCCGCGCACGCATTTCCGCATCCTGATGCGGGATTTTGCCGCGCACGAACACCAGGCAGGGAACATCCAGCATCTCCGCCGTACGCACCGACTGGCTGTTGATCAGGCCCGTGAGGAGCATCGTGTCCTCGCTCACATGCGCCAGCACATCGCTCATCATATCCGACGCAAAGGCATAGCGCACCTCCTGCTCTGCATTTTCCTCACAGCAGAGCCATCTGGCGTCCAGAATCCTTGCGATCTCCCGGATCGTCACGGCCTTCCCCTCCTCATCCGTGCAGCCTCTGCGCCGCACGAAAGCAGCGGCGGCGCATATGCCCGAAGGCATTTCACTTTATTATAGTCGATTCAGCATGTTTTGTCAATTCAATGTCAATCAAAACAATACTCGTCAGATCACTTCATTTTGTTCGTATCAGCCTGCCAGGAATGCGCCATTTGCCGCCATTTTCCTGTATGTTTGCCGCCGGTTTCCGCCTTTGGGCAGATCTGCCGGAAGAAACGCACGGATTCTTCTTTGTTTTTCCCCAGCCTTGCCAAGCCTGCCGAACTATGCTATCATAGTGAAACAGCGCCGCAGGAAATGGAGTTCACCCGGATTTCATATTCATGCGGTATGCTCATGTACGAACTCCCTTCCATTTGCTCGCGAAAGAAGGAACGCTCATGAAAACGCCTGTCACGAAGAAGATCCTGAAGGATCATTTTTCCTATTCCTGGTGGAAGTACGGTCTGCTCGTCATCCTCGCGGTGTTTGGCTGGAACCTGGTCTATTCCATGACCCGTTACACGCCCCCGGAGGAAAAGAAGGTCATCGTCGGCCTGTACGGCGTGGGAACCGGCTACAATCTGGACGATTACATGCTGGAGGTGCAGCGCATCCACCTGCCTGAGATGGAGCAGGTCACGCCGATGGACATCGTGCCGGACGACACCTACGGCGAGATGCTCCTGGCCACGCGCATGATCGCCGGGGAATGCGACATCTATATCCTGCCGACCACGCATTTCCAGAGCTGGGCGGCCCAGGGCGCCTGTCAGCCGCTGGACGAAGTGCTGCCTGACCTTGTCGCCGACCTGGAGGCCGAGGGCGTCAGCCTCAGCCGCGGCCGCCGTCAGAACGAGGATTCCGGAGAGAAGCACGTATACGGCATCCCCTGCCGCGAGCTGCCCGGCGCGCAGAACCTGCTCTGGCAGGACCCCACCGACCTGTACGTCTGCGTCTATCACACCACCGGCAACGATGAAAACGTGCTGAAGTTCATGGACGTCTTCATCCGCGACATGCTGTGCGAGCCGCCGACCACCCCCACTGACCTCGCTCCCGCTCAATAAATGCCATCAGGACGGCCCTTCTGTATCTGGAAGGCCGTCTTTTTTGCAGATCCGCCGAAAAAAGCCTTGACTCTCCCCCTGCGTCATGGTTTATCATGCTGTCATGAAGGGAGGCGCTGCCCATGACCATCGGCGAGGTATCCCGCCTGACCGGCCTGACCATCCGTACTCTGCGGCACTACGACCGCATCGGCCTTTGCAGACCTGTCTGCACCACGGAGGCCGGCTATCGCATCTACGATGAAGCATCCCTGCAGCGGCTGCACAGCATCATGATGTTCCGGGAGCTGGAGATGCCCCTGGAGCAGATCCGCCGCCTGCTGGACATGCCCGACAGCGACATGCAGCAGGCGCTGTCCCTCCAGCGTGACCTGCTCGCCATGCGCCGCGAGCACATCACACGCCTTCTGGCGCAGACCGAAACGATCATGCAGAAAGGACTGACTCACATGGATTTTTCCGCCTTTGACAAGCGCAGGATGGAAGACTACGCCCGGCAGGCCGAGGCCGCATGGGGCAATACAGAGGCCTGGCAGGACTACGCCCGGCGCGAGAAGACCCGCCAAAAGGGCGACAGTGCAGCATACGGCCGCGAGCTGATGGATATGCTGGGCCGGTTTGGCCATTCGCGCCCCGCGTCGCCCGACGCCCCGGAGGCGCAGGCCTTCGTCGCCGGATTGCAGGAGTTCATCACGCAGCACTTCTACACCTGCACCACGCCCATCCTTCGCGGCCTGGCCGACATGTACGAGACGGACGACTTCCGCCGCAACATCGACCAGGCGGGCGGCGAGGGCGCGGCACCCTTCATCGCCGAGGCGATCCGCATTTACTGCCGCTGAACGCTCGCCGGGAGAAATGCTTGCAGTCCCGCCCGGCCTGGTGTATAATACAGGTGCATTCCTGTATGAACGTCAAGGAGGTTCTATGCGATATCAGGCCATCATGTTCGATCTGGACGGGACGCTGCTGCCCATGGAGCTCAAGGGCTTTGCCAAGGCTTATTTCACCGCGCTCGCCCGGGAGCTCGCCCCCTTCGGCCTGCAGCCGGAGGTCGTGATGAAGGCCGTGTGGGGCGGCACGGAAGCCATGATCCGCAACGATGGCAGCCGCCTCAACGCCGACGCCTTCTGGGAGGTCTTCACCGGGCTGACGGGCGTGGAGCGCGCCGCGGTTGAGCCCGTATGCGACAAGTTCTATTCGGAAGGCTTCCACCTTGCCCGCGCCGCGACGGGCGAAAACCCGCTGGCCGCCGAGGCTGTCCGCGCCGCCCGCGCCAAGGCGGATCACGTCATCCTCGCGACCAATCCCCTCTTCCCCATGGCCGGTCAGCGCACCCGCCTGAGCTGGCTGGGACTCGCGCCGGAGGATTTCGATCTGGTCACCTGCTATTCCTCCGACCGGTTCTGCAAGCCCAACCCCGCCTACTATCAGGACATCTGCAGCCGCATGGGCCTCGACCCCGCCCGCTGCTTCATGATCGGCAACGACGACCGCGAGGACATGTATGCCGCGCAGGCCGCCGGCATCCCCGGCTATCTGGTGACCGACTGCCGCATTCCCCTGGCCGAAAACCCCTGGCAGGGCGCGCAGGGCAGCTTTGCCGACATGGTTCGTATGCTCAATGCCCTCTGACCGGTTGCAAGTCGGCGCAATTCCTGCTATAATAGTGCGTGTCCCCACGGACACGCCTTTTTTCAACGATTTCTTGACTCCAGCAAACAAGGAGCTTTCACATGCAGAACAAATCCAGAAACCTGCTGCAGACCGATGCGCAGCGCAAGCAGCTCCGGCTTCGCCAGCTGCGCAGCTGGGCGATCCTGCTGGGCGTGATCGCGCTCGTGGTCATCATCACCGTCGTGGTCAGCAGCCTCAGCACCGGTGGAACGAGCATCTCCGCCCTGTCCCTCCCCTGCTACTCCCATCAGAATGTGACCGTCTTCCAGGACGGCGTGCTGTATTATGACGGCGCGTCCATCCATTTCGTCAACGCCGGCGGCGGCATCGAATGGTCCTATCCCGTGGGCGACGGCGCGTCCTTCTCCGTGTCGGATACGCACCTGATCATCTGGGCAGGCAGCCAGCTCTCCATCGTGGACGCGAAGGGCAAATCCTCCTTCAACCGCGCGATGGATGAGGCGATCCAGTTTGCCCGCATCGGCAAAAAGCATGCGGTCATCGTCACCGGCGGCGTGCTGACGCCCACCATTTACGTCAAGGACCTGCAGGGCGCGCAGGTGGACTTCGAGACCACCATGTTCGACGGGCAGTACATGCTCGACTGCGGCTTCTACGGCAACAGCGACGAGTACATGTGGACGCTCTCCTACGACTACTACAATCCCGTCCTGACCACGCTGATGCACACCTATCAGGTCGGCCAGATGAACACCGGCATTGCCACCATCAGCGACCACCTGCCCAACAAGATCATCTACGTCAACAACGAGCTCTACGTCTTCACCACCCAGCAGATGTACGCCTACGACTACAAGGGCGTGGAGGACAAGAGCAACAACATGCTGGTATACGGCTGGAAGTACCTGGATCATCACGTGCCCGCCCGCGGCAGCGCCAACATCCTCCTCGCGCCCACCAAGCAGACGGACGAGACGCAGACGATGACTGACCTTCGCGTGCTGTCCCAGACGCTGGACCGCCGCTACTCCCTGCCCTCTGCCTGCGTCGGCGCGGCCATCGAGAACGACCGCCTCTTCGCCTTCGCGCCGGACTACATGTATTCCGGCAACATCAACAGCCAGCGCTTCTACGCCCACGCCATTCCCCTGCCCGACGGACGCACGGTCAGCGAATTCATCGGCCTGACCAACAACGGCTACGCCATTGTCACCAGCGGCACCGAGGTCTATTCCGTCACCCTTCCCCGATAATCACACAGGCAATATAAAACGCGATGCAGCCAGAGCGCTGCACCGCGTTTTCAGTGTGTCGAAAAAGTGGCTGCGGCCACTTTTTCGAGAAAAGGAAAGAGATTCCGCTTCTGCGGAAGCGGGCATTTTTCACTATCAGCCAAGGCTGATGGCCGTGAAAAATGTAAGGAATGGTT
>SVGU01000004.1 GCA_015056155.1 Clostridiales bacterium | reverse complement strand
AAAACCATCATTGCGACCCTGTTCTTCCTGACGATGACCGCCGGCATCTGCACCAGCCTCATCGTGGGCAAAAAGCAGGGCAAGGTCAAGCTGATCCTGATGCCGGTATGCACGGCGGTTATGGCGGCCATGCTGCTGCTGTACGCCTCCGTCATCCGCGCAGAGCGGGCCCCGGCGCACATTCCGGCGATCTCCCTGTGGTTTGAGCAGCAGCCGGTGATGCTCCCGCTGCTGGTGTGGCTGGCCATCGCGGCCTTCTTCATCATGGTCATCATCGAGGAGATCAACCGCCGCAAAACGGCGATCACCCCCTCCTCCATCAAGGAAAGCCTCGACCAGCTGGAGACCGGCCTGTGCTATGCGCAGCCCAACGGCCTGATTCTGCTGACCAACCACCGCATGAACGAGCTGAGCCACGCCATTTTCGGCAGGGCACTGCAGAATGCAGAGCTGTTCTGGCAGGCGCTGACGACCGATCCGCCGGTGGAGGGCGTGGAGCGCATTGCCTCCGGCGAGCAGCCCGAATTCCGCCTGCCGGACGGAACTGTCCGCACTTTCCGTAGGGAAGCGCTGGACGGCACGATCCAGATCACCGCCGCCGACACCACCCGTCAGCATCAGCTGGTGGGAGAGCTGCAGGACAGGCACCGCGACCTGGAGGACATGAACGCCCGCATCCGCAGCTATGGCGACAAGGTCGATGAGTACGTCATCGCCCGCGAACGCCTCGAAACCCGCGTAAACCTGCACGGGTTCCTCGGTCAGGCGCTGCTGATGACCCGCCACTACCTGCAATACGAATCCGGCGACCCCAAGCGCATCATCGACGTCTGGCAGCGCAACATCGAGGTGCTGCGCATGGAGGCCGAGCCCCGGCAGGAGAACGACTCCCTCTCCAGCCTGCGCAACGCGGCGAAGGCCATCGGCATGCAGGTGCATGTCAGCGGCCCGCTGCCGGAAAACCTCCAGCAGCAGAAGCTCATCGCTGCCATGGGCGCAGAGACGCTGACCAACGCCGTCCGCCACGCCGGCGCAAAACAGCTCTGGATCGACATGGAGCAGACGGAAACGACCCATATCATCCGCTACACCAACGACGGCGCTGTTCCCACAAGCCCGTTCACCGAGGGCGGCGGCCTGAGCACCGCCCGCAGAAAGATTGAGGCCGCTGGCGGACAGCTGCGCATCGACGCCGAGCCGCGCTTCATACTGACCATCATTTTCGAGAAAGGGGTGACCATGGATGTATAATGTCCTCATTGTGGAAGACGATCCCATGGCCCGCAAGCTCCTGGAAATCTTCGTAGCCACGAGCGAAAACTATCACCTGGTGCCCTCGCTGGACAGCGCCGCCATGGCGGAGCTCTACTGCATGACCAACCGGGTCGATCTGATCCTGATGGACGTGTGCACGGCCATGGACGTCAGCGGGATCGAGGCCGCGCAGAAGATCAAGAAAAACTACCCGCACATCAAGATCATCATCATCACCAGCCAGCCGGAATACAGCTACATCACCCAGGCCCGTCAGATAGGTGTGGAGAGCTTCTGGTACAAAGAGCCCACCGCCGAGGCCCTCCTGAAGGTGATGGACCGCACCATGGCCGGTGAATCCATCTACCCGGACTCCGCGCCGGTCACCCGCCTTGGCGCTGCGCTGAGCAACGACTTCACCGAGCGCGAGCTGGAGGTGCTGCGCGAGCTGGTCAGCGGCAAGACCGACGCGGCCATCGCCGAAACGCTGTGCCTCTCCGTCACCCGCGTAAAGCAGCACATCCAGCGCATCCGCGAGAAGACGCAGTTCGCCAACCGCACCGAGCTGGCCGTCCGCGCCCGGGAGAGCGGGCTGGTCATCGGGGATTACAAGCATCCGTGAACACACAAAAAAGAGCTGGGGCAATGCGCCTCAGCTCTTTTCAGGTGTAACAGAACCTTTACTGAATTAACGGGCAGGGGCGTTGTTTCGCGGCTGTGATGATTGTATGATGCTTCCTTTTCAGCTCTGAGTGAAGCGAGCCGCAGCTGTTCCCGGATAGAGCTGCCGGCTTCATGGGGATCCGCCAGTCGGGAAATCTCCTTCTGGCCATCCGGCTTGTGCAAGCTGGCCTCCGCAGGGACAGCGATATCGGGCATGCAGCAAGGTCAGTTTCATGGGGGATCCTTGCTTTCTGCCGCAACAAAAGAGCAGCTATGTACCCGGAGTTTTCCCTTCGAGCCATAGCTGCCTGAATGCTCAGTATTTTCCGCGTCTCATGACGAGGAAGGTGGAAACCTCCCTCTGCATGATAGCGCCCAATATGCCGGACTCCTTTTCCGTTCACTTTTTTCCAGCCACCGTACCGCAGTACCGGCAGGCCCAGCCGCCGAAGAGCCGCTTCTCCAGCTGCGCGCCGCACATCTCGCACTTGCCCCCGTTGGGGACGTCCAGCGCGGGCATGTCCGCCGGGCACAGCTGAAGCCCGTCGCCGCTCACCACAATGCTGCACAGGTATTTTTCTACCCACAGTCTCACGACAAGCGCCCGCACGTTCTGCAGGCCCGGTTCATGCATGCTCACGTCCTGCTCAAACTGCGCCCAGGAGAGCTGCTCCGCCGACGCCATGTCCAGCACCGACGCGATCTTCCGGGCCTGCCTGCGTTTGTGCCACCGGCCGATCAGCCTCCAGCCCACCAGTGCCGGCGCCCCGAACACGAGCAGGAACGCCGTCATTCTCGATCCGGTGAGCTGATGGATATACTTTTCAAAGAGGACAGCGACCACTGCGGTGCACCAGATCACCAGCGCGGCAAACGCCACGATTTCCAGCAGCACGACCAGCAGGAGCGGCCGCGCCCTTCTCGTCAGAAAACGCTCCATTTCTTACCCTCTTGCCGCGAAGCCGATCTTTTTCTGCACCTTGCGCAGGGTCTTCGTCGCAAGGTAGGAGGCAGTCTTCGCGTTCTCGTCCAGCACGCCCTGCAGGTACGCCTTGTCGGCGATCATGCGCTTGTACTCGCTCTGCAGCGGCTCCAGCGCGGCGATGACGCAGTCCGCCACGCGCGCCTTGAGCGTGCCGTAGCCCTGGCCGGCCATTTCGCTGACCAGCGCGTCGATCTCGCCCGCGCCCAGCGCAGACATGATGCTCAGCAGGTTGCTGACGCCCGGCTTGTTCTCCGGATCGAAGCGGATCTCGCCGTCGGAGTCGGTCACTGCGCGCTTGATCTTGCGGCGGATGGTGTCCGCGTCGTCCGTCAGGGCAACGAAGGTGTCCTCCGGGTCGGACTTGGACATCTTGCGGGTCGGCTCCTGCAGGCTCATCACGCGCGCGCCCACCTTGGGAATATAGCCCTCGGGGATGGTGAACACATCGCCGTAGATGCCGTTGAAGCGCTGGGCGATGTCGCGGCAGATCTCCAGATGCTGCTTCTGGTCATGGCCCACGGGCACCAGATTGGTCTGGTAGAGCAGGATGTCCGCCGCCATCAGCACGGGATAGGTGAACAGGCCGACGTTGATGTTGTCGGCATGCTTGGCGGACTTGTCCTTGAACTGGGTCATGCGGTTCATTTCGCCCATGTAGGTGTAGCAGTTCAGGATCCATGCCAGCTCCGCGTGCTGCGGCACATGGCTCTGGCAGTAGATGAGGCTCTTCTTGGGGTCGATGCCGCTGGCGATGTAGATCGCGGCCAGCTCCAGGCAGCGGCGGCGCAGCTCGGCGGGATTCTGGCGGACGGTGATGGCATGCATGTCCACGACGGAGTAGATGCAGTCATAGTCGTCCTGCAACTTGGAGAAGTTCTTCAGCGCGCCGATGTAGTTGCCCAGCGTCAGCGTGCCGGAGGGCTGGATGCCGGAGAAGATGACCGGCTTCTTTTCGGGCTTCACGGGGGTATTCTGGACTTCGGACATGGGAAAGGCCTCCTTTTTTTCTGGCAGGCAGGCCGGGGACGCCCCTGCGCCATGATTATTCAATGAAATAAAAAATGCAGCCCGTCCGTCCCTCCTTTGGGGACAGATGACTGCGGTGCCACCCCAATTGAACATGCCGCACAAGGCCGCACGTTCCTCTCGAACCTGTTAACGGTGGGAAGCCGTCGCGGGATACGCAGGCGCATGCGCACCCTTCCCCCGCGCCCTCGGAGCCCCATGTTCCGCGCCGTCCACCGCCGGGCTTCCACCACCCCCGGCTCGCTGCGGGCGACCCTGCGCGTCCCCTGCTCCTCATCGGTTTCGACCATTATAATCGAAAAAACGGTTTGTGGCAAGCCCTTTCCGGAAAAAACATTACCCTGGCGCACCCGGGGCTTCCGCAGCTTCCCACGCCGCCCGCATCTTTGCACGATCCGGGCAGATTTTTTACATTTCGACACATCCTCCAATTGACAACCCCAACGACTGTATGCTATATTGATTGTACCTGATCCGTTGCAAATAAAGGAGGCCTGATCCCATGACGAAGCGGCTCGTATCCGCATTTTTGCTGATCTGTATGCTCCTGACGGCGCTTCCCGCGCTGGCAGCAGCCACGGAGGAGGAATGGAACGCCAGCTGCAGCTGGGTCATTTCCCGGGATACGACGCTGTATTCCGCCTCCTTCCGCGATGACGCCGCCACCAGCACCGACCTGTACAAGTTCACTGCCTTCGGCACCATCTCCGCCGGATCCCGGGTCACGGTCCGCTCCACCTCCGGCAGCATGCGCGAGATCCACTACTGGAGCAACGGCGCGCGCTCCGCATGGGTCGAGGACACCGCCGTCCGCTGGGCCGGGAGCAGTTCGGCCGATGACAGCACCGAAAGCGGCGTCTCCACCGGCGGCGGCGCTGCGTCGGAGAAGGTCAAGTCCTCCGGCGTATGGGCAGATCTGCCCGTGACCATGGAGGTGGGCGACGGCGAAAGCCAGCGCGTGACCATCGAGCAGCTCGGCACGGCGCAGTCCATCGTCTTTGACGGCAGGCAGATGCTGACCGTCGCCACCGAGGACCTCCATTGGGAGACCGAAGCGCCGGACGATCAGCGCCTGGCGATCATCCACGCCCCCAAGACCGGCAAGGCGACCCTGCGCGCCTCCGCCAGCAGCAAGGCAAAGAGCCTCGGCCAGTGCATGGCAGGCCGCATCGTGGTGGTCCTCAAGGTCGGCACGACCTTCACCCGCGTGGTCTACGACGGCAAGGAGGGCTGCGTCCTCACCAGCGCGCTGGTGCTGTGCGGCGCTGTCCCCGAAGCCGATTTCTCCTCCGCAACCCTCTCCTACAAGGGCCGCACCGATTCCTCCGCCACCATTTCCGTCTATACCGCCACGAACGCACGGCGCAAGATCGACCAGTGGCGCGTGGGCAACACCGTGGTGACGCTGGGCGAAAGCGGCTCCTGGACGGAGATCGAGATCGACGGCTGGCACGGCTGGTGCAAGACCGCCTACCTTGAGTAAACCTTCTGTTTAGAAATACTGCATCCCGCATCCAGTGCGGGGTGCTTTTTTTGCGTCCCGCTGCCAACACGTTTCCGGGCGTGCCGCACAAATCCCCAAACCCCTGTCGAAATGCGCAGAAAATACAATCCTTCACGCAGAAATTAGTCGAAAACTATTGACACGGGACAGTTGGTGTGGTTTAATGTATAGCGTTTGCAGGTTTAGTTTTGCTAAACTTCCGGACGATGATTTCAGTTTTTCCGGTCGTTTGCTTGTGAAGGAGGGATCTGCTGTTGGATATCGGTGAAAAGCTCCGGCAGCTTCGGCTGCAGCGGGGCCTGACCCAGGAGGACATGGCGGACCGGTGCGAGCTCTCCAAGGGCTTCATCTCACAGGTGGAGCGCAACCTCGCCTCCCCCTCGATCGCCACGCTGACGGACATGCTGGAATGCCTGGGTTCTTCCCTGAGCCAGTTCTTCTCGGAGGCGAAGGACGAGAAAACCGTCTTCGCCCCGCAGGACATGTTCGTCAAGGAGGACCCGGAAAGCCTGCGCGGCTCCATCACCTGGCTGGTGCCTGACGCGCAGAAAAACGCCATGGAGCCCATCCTCGTCGAGCTGGACGAGGGCGGCGAAACCTACCCCCTCTCCCCACACGAGGGCGAGGAATTCGGCTACGTGCTCGCCGGGGCGGTCTACCTGGTCACCGGCGACAAGAAGACCCGCGTGCGCACCGGCTGCAGCTTCTGCATCCACCCGCGCCAGACCCATTACCTCATCAACGCCGGGAAAACGAAGGCCCGCGTGCTCTGGGTCTCCAATCCCCCGATCTTCTGATCTCACGGCGCAATCCGCCACGGCGGAAATGATATATGAAGGGAGTCTCCCCTGATGAACAGCGAAAAGCAGACCAAGCAGGATCACCTGATCGACCTGATCGGTATTTCCAAGGAATATGACGGCACGACCGTCCTCAAGGACATCAACCTCTATATCCGCAAGAAGGAATTTCTGACCCTGCTGGGTCCCTCGGGCTGCGGCAAGACCACCACGCTGCGCATCATCGGCGGCTTCGAGACCCCCTCGGCCGGCAAGCTGATGTTCGAAGGTCAGGAGATCTCCGATCTGCCGCCCTACAAGCGCAAGGTCAACACCGTGTTCCAGAAGTACGCGCTCTTCCCCCACCTGAACGTGTACGACAACATCGCCTTCGGCCTGAAGCTGAAGAAGCTGCCCAAGAAGGAGATCGACCAGAAGGTCGAGAAGATGCTGGACCTGGTCAACCTCAAGGGCTACGGCAAGCGCCATGTGGAAGCCCTCTCCGGCGGCCAGCAGCAGCGCGTCGCCATCGCCCGGAGTCTCGTCAACGAGCCGGAGGTCCTCCTGCTGGACGAGCCGCTGGGCGCCCTGGACCTCAAGCTGCGCAAGGAAATGCAGCTGGAGCTCAAGTCCATGCAGCAGCGCCTGGGCATCACCTTCATCTACGTCACCCATGATCAGGAGGAAGCCCTGACCATGTCCGACACCATCGTGGTCATGAAGGACGGCACCATCCAGCAGATCGGCGATCCCAAGTCCATCTACGACGAGCCCGCCAACGCCTTCGTCGCGGACTTCATCGGCGAATCCAACATCCTGCGCGGCACAATGGTCAAGGACGAGCTGGTTCGCTTTGCCGGCGCGGAGTTCCCCTGCGTGGACTTCGGCTTCGGCGAGAACGCCCCGGTGGACGTCGTCATCCGCCCCGAGGATATCATGCTGGTGGGCGAAGATGTGGGCCAGATCGTCGGCACGGTCAAGTCCGTGCTGTTCAAGGGCGTGCATTATGAGATGATGATCGACGCGGGCGAGTACACCTTCAAGGTGCACTCCACCTCCATGCAGCCCCAGGGCAGCAAGGTCGGCGTGAACATCGTGCCCTTCAATATCCACATCATGAAGCCGATGGAGGAGGTCAACTGAAGATGCTCTCTGATATGTCGCTCCCCTGGTGGGCATGGGCCCTGATGGGCGCGGGTCTGGCGGTGTTCGTCGCCATGATCGCCGTGACGATCAAGCGCAACCGCGGCATGCACCGCTCCCTCTTCGCCTCGCCCTACACGCTGTGGATGATCATCTTCACCGTCGTGCCGGTCATCCTGATCAGCTATTACGCCTTCACCGACGCCAACGGCAATTTCACCCTGGACAACTTCAAGAATTTCTGGGACTCCCACTATGAGGCCAACAAGGTCATCGCCGCAGAGGCAGAGCGCCTGGGCGTTGACTACTCCCAGTACATCGTGCGCGGCACGGTCAACTGGGACACGCTGGTCTACTCCCTCTGGATGGCCTTCCAGTGCACGGTCATCTGCCTGCTGCTTGGCTACCCGGCGGCGCTGTTCATGGCGGACCGCAAGATGAAGCTGGGCGCAACGCTGGTGGTGCTGTTCATCATCCCCATGTGGATGAACTTCCTCCTGCGCACGGTGGCATGGATGAGCCTGCTGGAGGATTCCGGCCTGATCAACTCGCTCCTCAAGTCCCTCGGGTTTGAGGGCGTGCAGCTGATGTACACGTCCAACACGGTGCTGCTGGGCATGGTATACAACTACCTGCCCTTCATGGTCTTCCCCATCTACACGGTGCTGAACAAGATGGACTTCCGCCTGTCCGAGGCGGCGGCCGACCTTGGCTGCAACAGCTTCCAGACCCTGTACAAGGTGACGGTTCCCCTCTCCGTGCCCGGCATCGTCTCCGGCATCACGATGGTCTTCATGCCCTCCGTCACCACCTTCTTCATCCCGCGCGTGCTCGGCGGCGGCTACACGATGATGTTCGGCGACCTGATCGAATCCAAGTTCCTCACCGAGGGCAACTGGAACGCCGGCTCCGCGCTGTCGCTGCTGATGATGCTGCTGATCCTGGTGAGCCTGTCCATCCTGCGCAAGGTCGATCCCAACGGCGAAGGAGGCGGTCTGGCATGATGAAATTCCTGAAGAAGTCCTACCTCGCCCTCATCATGATCTTCCTGTACATCCCCATCGTCGTGCTGATCATCCAGAGCTTCAACGCCGGCGAAAGCCGCGCCAACTGGGAGGGCTTCAGCCTCCACTGGTACATCGAGCTCCTGCATGACGAGCGCATCCTGAACGCCCTGTACGTGACCGTGTCCATCGCGGTCATCGCCATGATCGTCTCCACCATCCTCGGTACGCTGGCCGCCATCGGCATCCATGCCATGCGCAAGCGTCCGCAGGCGATGATGATGACCCTGACGAACCTGCCCAACACCATGCCCGACATCGTCACCGGCATCAGCCTGATGCTGCTGTTCCTCTTCACGAAGGTGGAGCGCGGCTACATGACGATGCTGCTGGCGCACATCACCTTCGACACGCCCTACGTGATCCTGTCCGTGCTGCCCAAGCTGAAGCAGATGAACCGCCACACCTACGAGGCGGCGCTGGACCTGGGCGCGACGCCCGTGTACGCGCTGTTCCACGTTATCATCCCCCAGTGCAAGCAGGGCATCATCACCGGCGCGATGCTGGCCTTCACCCTCTCGCTGGACGACTTCACCATCAGCTACTTCACCACCTCGCCGCTGGTGCAGAACCTGTCCACGCTGATCTATTCCGCTACCCGTACCGGCATCGACCCCACGCTGAACGCGCTGTCCGCGCTGATGTTCGTGGCGCTGCTGGTGCTGCTGCTGATCGTCAACCGCCGCACGGCGGAGGACAAGTAAGGAGGATGCGCGATATGAAAATGAAACGGTTCCTCCTGCTGCTCCTCGTCCTGACCCTGGCGCTCCCCCTGACCGGCTGCCAGCCCGCTCCGGAGGATGCGGAGAGCGGTGCGCCCTCCTCCGCCGGACAGGTCGTGAACGTCTTCAACTGGGAGGACTACATCGACCCCGAAGTGATCAACATGTTCGAGGAAGAGACGGGTATCACCGTCAACTACATGTGCTTCACCACCGTGGAGGACATGATCGTGCAGGTCGAGGCCAATCCCGGCGCCTTCGACGTGTGCTTCCCCTCGGACTACATCATCGAGCGCATGATCAACAAGGGCATGCTCGCGGAGATCGACTTCTCCCACATCCCCAACGCCGATCCCGGCAGCCCCGAAACCTGCCAGACCCTGGACCATCTGCTCTCCCCCGACTATGACCCGGAGAACAAGTACTCCGTGCCCTACATGTGGGGCACCGTCGGTATCCTGTACAATGTGAACATGATGCCCGAGGACTTCGACCCCGAGACGACCTCCTGGAGCATCCTGTGGGATACGCGCTTCATGCACAATGTCATCATGATGGACTCCATCCGTGACAGCATGGGCGTGACGCTGAAGTACCTGGGTTACAGCGCCAACTCCACCTCCGTCCCCGAGCTGTTCCATGCCCGCGACAAGCTGATCGAGCAGAAGAAGCTGGGCGTGGTGAAGGCCTATCAGGTGGACGAGACGAAGGACAAGATGGCCGCGGGCGAGGCTGCGATGGCCGTGATGTGGTCGGGCGACGCGATGTACGCCATCGACAACGCCACCGACGCTGTGGAGCTGGACTACTTCGTGCCCGTGGAGGGCTCTAACGTCTGGTGCGACAGCGCAGTCATCCCCGTCACCGCCAAGAACAAGGCCAACGCGGAGAAGTTCATCGACTTCCTCTGCCGCCCCGATATCGCCGCGCTGAACTGGAACTACATCTGGTACTCCTCCCCCAACAAGGGCGCGATCGAGCTGATCGAGGACCCCGAGGGCGACTACGCCTACGAGTACACCGACGACCTCACGCTCTCCCCCTCCGAGGAGATCATGAACAAGTGCGAGTTCTTCCGCGATATCCCCGAGGATTACCTGGGCGTTTATGAAGCGCTCTGGATGGATCTGAAGAATACCAAATAAGCAAGCAAAAGCCCCGCCGGATTGGTGTCCGGCGGGACTTTTTGCTATTACATTCGTTATTACTGACGATACATCGTACCACCACATTCAGAGCAGGTGCACTTGTCCCCAAGAATCTTCAGGTAAACCGTCCGACCACAGTTACTGCACTTGAACAGGTCGCTGATATTCCTCACACGGCGCACCAGGCTAAAGAATTTCTTCATAATGATATCCTCCTATTCATTCATGTTCATACTCTATCTTTGTTGTCAATCCTTTTTGCCACTTCCACCGCAGACGCTGCACTTCTTCGTGCCTTCCGGACGTTCACCACGGCAGTAGGTGCACTCACTCCCCAGTGCACGGTCGCGCTCATTGCTCGCCCTTGCACTGCCATGACAGACAGGACAGAAGATTCTGCCACTTCCATTACAGTTCGTACACCTCTGAGAGAACGGAATACTCATCACCTTCACCTCCCTCATTCCTTTTCTTGAACCACCTGTGCTTTGCACGATGCACAAACATAAACGATATGCTTGTCATTTTGACTTACCATTACAAGCATATTCTTACCGCACTCAGGGCACTTCGTCATTCTCAAGCTCCTCAATATCCTTGATATCCTTTAGGATTCATCAATCGCTTTTCTTTTACCATCTCTTCGAACGTTTCTCCAGTAACCTGCTTCGTCGAGAGATACATAGCGAATTCAGACCACCGGTATACAATGCATATCACACTGGGAGAATCAGGCGTGATCTCCAACTCCATTGTACCTTTCCGGCTACCATCTTCACCAGTGAACAACAACACATACTTTCCTTCGTCAAACTCCTCATGATACGCATCATAGTCCCACACAGCCTGAGTATACAAGTTTTTTACAGTCACGCCGATATGATTGAGCTTCAACGGGTTAATATAGTAATAGATCCGAGAGAGAAGGTTACCCTTATCCTGTGCAATGACCACCTTACGAGTTCCCATCACATATCCTCCATCAATTACATCATACGATGTACTTCTACGCACATGATACAACATTTGTGATATTTTGTCAATACATCACCTGTTGAAAGGAGGAAATAATTTACACTACCGCCGTCTGCGTGATCTACGGGAAGACCACGACCTGACACAAGACGAACTGGTTGCCATCCTCGGCATGCATAAGACCACCTACACCAACTACGAACAAGGAAAACGAGAGATCCCCTTCGCGTTGGTGATCCGTCTCGCGCAGTTCTATAACGTATCCATCGACTACATCGCCGAACTCAGCAATACTCCCTCACCTCTCTCAGGTTCCAACATCTATCATCTTCCATAACAGCCGCCTGATTCTGAAGCGTCAGATCAAGCGGCTGTGTTTTTCTTTACATTTCCAATTGCGCGTGATACAATATGAATTAACACTTCATGCGGAGGCCTCACAATGAAGAGAACGCTCATCACCCTCTACCGTGCCCTCAGCCTCGCCCTATGCCTCTTCGGTCTCGGCATCCAGCTCGGCCTGTTCAGCGGCGTCTGGAACCCCGGCACGCTGATCTTCTTCACCATCCAGTCGAACATCGTCTGCGCGATCGTGTGGGTGCTGCTGCTTGCGCGGCCGAAGCTCTCCCCGATCTGGCACGGCCTTGCCGCACAGGGGATCCTCCTGACCATGGTCGTGTACCATTTCCTGCTGGCGGGGGGCTCCTTTTCGATGTCCGCCTTCACCGGCAGCCTGTACGGCTTCGGCAACCTGCTGGTGCACTACATCGTCCCGACGATGATGATCGTCGATTTCCTGTTCCTCTCGGACGCAAAGCCGCTCAGCCGCCTCGCTCCCGTCATCTGGGCGCTGTTCCCGCTGGCCTATCTGGTCTTTGCCCTGATTCACGGCGCGTCCGGACGCCCCATCTACGCCGGCGCTTCGACGTCCTACCCGTACTTTTTCATCGACCCGGGCGCTGCCGGGCTGACCGAAAACCCGCAGGGCTTTGGCGGCGTGGCGCTGTATGTGCTGCTGATCAGCCTCGCCTATGTCGCCGCCGGATACGCGATGCGCGGCGTCTGCCTGCTGGCCCATCGCCGCAAAGCTGCCTGAACTGCAAACGCCGCCTGACGAAGCATCTTTCGTCAGGCGGCGCTTTTTATTCGCTCAGCGATACCATCCACACGCTGCTGACGGCCTCCGGCATCATCTCACACAGCGCATGCATGTCCTTCGCAAGCGGCATCAGACCGCTGTGAAACAAGCGGAATTCGTGCACGCCATCGTTGCTGCCCAGCTCGAACTGCACGTTCTCGCTCTTCTCATACGGGAACACGGGGCACAGCAGCTCATCCACCGCGCCGATCAGCACCTGCTTCGCCCGGGCGTTATCGCCGCTGAGAATGTCGATGAAATGCTCCTGCTCCTGCGCAAAGAACGCCCAGAACCGCTCCGCCGCCGTGTCCATGCCTTTTTTGCCAAACAGCTTACTGAAAATCATATCGTTCCTCCTGAAAAGGGAGCGGTCCGCCATCTGCCGACCGCTCCCCTGTGTTGCTTAGATGCGGATGGTACCCTCGAAGTCCATCACCGCGTCGCCGGTGAGCCAGACCTGGCCATCCTCCTGGTAGCGCACGACCAGCGTACCGCCGGGCAGCTGAACGTCAATGTCCGCGCCGGGCTTGCACAGGCCGTTCTCCACCGCAGCCACCGCCACCGCGCATGCGCCGGTGCCGCAGGCCTGCGTTTCGCCGATACCGCGCTCCCACACGCGCATGACGATGTTGTTCTTGTCCACGATCTGCGCGAAGGAAACATTCACGCGCTCGGGGAACATGGGATCCTGCTCGATCATCGGGCCGATCTGGTCCAGCGCGATGCGGTTCACGTCCTGCACGAACAGCACCACATGGGGGTTGCCCATGGACACGCAGCTGATCTCGCGCATCTCGCCCGCCAGGAACACACGGCGCTCCATGACCTTATCGCCGTCCAGCTTCACCGGCACCTTCTCCGGCTCAAACGCCGGACGGCCCATATCCACCAGCACGGAATACACCGTATCCTCGCGGATAAAGAGCTTGGCGTTCTTCACGCCGCTGCCGGTCTCGATGGTCATCTCCGCCTTGCTCACGCGGCCGGATTCGTACAGATACTTGCACACGCAGCGCAGCGCGTTGCCGGCCACCAGGCCCTCGGAGCCGTCCGCATTGAACATGCGCATCCGGCAATCCGCCTTCTGGGAGGGCATGATGAGGACGATGCCGTCCGCGCCAACGCCCGTGCGGCGGTTCGACAGGCGCACGGCCAGGGATTCGGGGCTGTCCACCTGCTGCTCGAAGCAGTCGAAGTAGAGGTAGTCGTTGCCCGTGCCGCGCATCTTGATGAAGCTGAGCTTCTTGGGCGCCTTGCGCATGTTGTTGATGTCCACCAGCTCCACGTTGTCCTGCGTGTAGCGGCTGGTCAGGGCGTTCGCCAGCGCGGACGCGGTGTCCAGCGAGGTGAACAGCGGGATGCCGCGCTCGACGGCCTTGCGGCGCAGACGGACGGAATCCAGCAGCGGGTCGCGGCCCTTGACGGAGGTGGAGATGACGTACTGCACCTGGCCCTTCTCCAGCATGCCGACCATGGAGTCGCGCTTGACGACGGCGGAATACACGCCGTGCTGCAGCAGGGTGCGGGCGGTACCGGTGGACGCGAAGATGGTGAAGCCCAGCTGCGCGAACTTGCGGGCCACGTCCACGACCTCCACCTTGTCCTTGTCGCGCACGGTGATCAGCACGCCGCCGCCGTTGTGGCGCATCTTGTAGCCTGCCGCCACTAGGCCCTTGTAGATGGCCTCCTGCAGGTTGGTGCCCAGGCCCAGGACCTCGCCCGTGGACTTCATCTCCGGGCCGAGGTGGGTATCGACGTCCGCCAGCTTCTCGAAGGAGAAGCAGGGCACCTTGACCGCGTAATAGGGGCTCTGACGATACAGGCCGGTGCCGTAGCCCATGTCCTTGATCTTCTCGCCCAGCATCGCGCGGACAGCCAGATCGACCATGGGAACGCCGGTCACCTTGCTGATGTAGGGAACCGTACGGGATGCACGGGGGTTCGCCTCGATAACGTACACCTCGTTGTGATAGACGATGTACTGGATGTTGATCAGGCCCAGCGTGCCCAGCTCAAGGGCGATCTGCTTGGTGACCTCGACGAGGCGCTGATACATCGCGCCGGTCAGGTTCCACGCGGGATACACGGCGATGGAGTCGCCGGAGTGGACGCCGGAGGACTCGATGTGCTCCATGATGCCGGGGATCAGCACGTCCTCGCCGTCGCAGATCGCGTCCGCCTCGGCCTCGATGCCCTTGAGGTACTGGTCGATCAGGATGGGGTTCTCGATGCCCTGCGCCAGGATGATCTTCATGTACTCGACGATGTCGGAGTCCTGATAAGCGATGATCATATTCTGGCCGCCCAGCACGTAGGAGGGGCGCACGAGGACGGGATAGCCCAGCTCATTGGCCGCGGCGAGAGCCTCCTCGGTGGTCATGACGGTGGTGCCCTGCGGACGCTTGATGCCGTACTTCTCCATCGCCGCGTCGAAGCGCTCGCGGTCTTCCGCTGCGTCGATCATGTCGGCAGAGGTGCCCAGGATCCTCACGCCCGCATTCTCCAGCGCATGGGTCAGCTTGATGGCCGTCTGGCCGCCGAAGGCCGCGACGACGCCCACAGGCTTCTCGGTGGCGATGATGCCCAGCACGTCTTCGGGCGTCAGGGGCTCGAAGTACAGGCGGTCGGCGGTGTCAAAGTCGGTCGACACGGTCTCGGGGTTGTTGTTGACCATGACCACGTCGTAGCCGGCGTTCTTGAGCATCCACACGCAGTGGACGGAAGCATAGTCGAACTCAATGCCCTGGCCGATGCGGATGGGGCCGGAGCCCAGAACCATCACGCAGGGCTTCTTCTCGCGTTTCGCGATGAACTCGGCGGCCTCGTTCTCCTCGTCGTAGGTGGCGTAGAAGTAGGGGCGCTGCGCCTCGAACTCCGCCGCGCAGGTATCGACCATCTTGTACACGGGGTCGCGGTGCATGGGCACCTTCTCGCCGGACAGGCGCTCGATGGTCTTGTCCGGGAAGCCCATCTTCTTGGCCTTCAGGTACAGGTCGCAATCAACGTTGCCCTTCATCAGGCGTGCTTCCATGTTCCACAGGTTCAGGAACTTGTTCAGGAAGTAGTAGTCGATCTTGGTGATGTCGTGGAGCGTCTCCAGGGAAACGCCGCGGGCGATGGCCTCGTACACCGCGAACATGCGCTGGTCGGTGCACTTGGCGATCAGGGCCAGCAGCTCCTCGTCGTCCAGCTCCAGCAGGGACTTCATCCGCAGCGTGTCGCAGCCGATCTCCGCGCCGCGCACGGCCTTCATCAGCGCTTCCTCAACGCTCACGCCGATGGACATGACCTCGCCCGTCGCCTTCATCTGGGTGCCCAGGGTGCGCTTGCCGTACACGAACTTGTCGAAGGGCCACTTCGGCACCTTGGCGACGATGTAGTCCACCGTCGGCTCGAAACCGGCCAGCGGCTTGCCGGTCATGGCGTTGGGGATCTCGTCCAGCGTGTAGCCGATGGCGATCATCGCGGCGGTCTTGGCGATGGGATAGCCCGTCGCCTTGGAGGCCAGCGCGGAGGAGCGGCTCACGCGGGGGTTCACCTCGATGACCGCGTATTCGAAGCTGTCGGGATTCAGCGCGAACTGGCAGTTGCAGCCGCCCTCCACCTCCAGCGCGGACACCATGTCCAGCGCGGCGCGGCGGAGCATCTGATATTCGTCATTGGACAGGGTCAGCGCAGGCGCGACGACGATGGAGTCGCCGGTATGCACGCCGACGGGGTCGATGTTCTCCATCGAGCAGACGGCGATGACGTTGCCCTTGGCGTCGCGCATGACCTCGAACTCGATCTCCTTCCAGCCGGAGATGCACTTTTCCACCAGGATCTGCGTGATGGGAGACAGGCGCAGGCCGTTGGCCGCGATCTCGCGCAGCTCCGCCTCGTTCTGGCAGATGCCGCCGCCCTCGCCGCCCATGGTGAAGGCCGGACGGATGATGACGGGATAGCCGATCTCTGCCGCCAGCTTGATGGCGTCGGGCAGATTATCCACCACGTCGGAGGGGATGCAGGGTTGGCCGATGGACTCCATGGTCTGCTTGAACAGCAGGCGGTCCTCCGCCTTCTCGATGGTCTCGCACTTCGCGCCCAGCAGCTTCACGCCGTGCTGGTCGAGGAAGCCTTCCTTCGCCAGCTGCATGGACAGGGTCAGGCCGCTCTGGCCGCCCAGGGTGGACAGCAGGGAGTCGGGCTTTTCCTTGATGATGATGCGGCGCAGGGTCTCCAGGGTCAGCGGCTCGATGTAGATCTGATCCGCAGAGGTGTGGTCGGTCATGATGGTTGCGGGGTTGGGGTTGACGAGCACGACCTCCAGGCCCGCGGCCTTCAGCGCCTTGCAGGCCTGAGAGCCCGCGTAGTCAAACTCCGCCGCCTGACCGATGACGATCGGGCCGGAGCCGATGATCATAACTTTCTTGAGCGAAGGATTCAGCGGCATTCCTTGTTACCTCCCATCAGCGCGATAAAGCGGTCGAACAGGGTATGGGTACCGATCTTGGCGCCGCCCGCGATACCGCCGGTCAGCGCGGGCTGGAACTGCACGGAGAACACCGGCATATCCAGATAATCAACGCCTTCGCAGGAGCCGTCGTTGCGGTTGATGTAGCGCAGGGAGGCATTCTCCGGCAGGCTGTCCTTGTCGACCTCATAGCCATGGTTCTGGCTGGTGATGCCGCACACGCCGGTCTTGATATCCTCGATGGGCTGATTGCCGCCGCGGTGGCCGTAGGGCAGCTTGCGGGTCTTCGCGCCCTGGCTCTCGGCGATCAGCTGGTGGCCCAGACCGATGCCCATCACCGGCAGGTGCTTGTTGGTGAGGAGGCTGGCAATCTCCGCCGTCACGTCCTCATAATCCGCAGGATCGCCGGCGCCGTTCGTGATAACCACGCCGTCGGGCTCCAGCGCCGCGATGGCCTCCGCCGTGACCGCTTCGGGAACCAGCGTCACCGCGCAGCCGCGCTTTTCCAGCTGCTGCACCGTGTCAGCCTTGGCTCCCAGGTCCCACAGGACCACATTGAACTTGCCGGGCTTTTCCGCAGGGACGATGTCCTCCACGCCGGCCGTGTTCTCCGCTTCCACCGCCATCGCGGCCAGTTCCGCAGCCGCAGCGGCGATATCGGCAGGCTTCTCGGTCAGGATCGCGGCGTTCATCACGCCCTTGTCGCGCAGGTGACGGGTGATGGCGCGGGTGTCTACGTCCGTCAGGCAGGGGATGCCGTGCTTGACAAGATAGTCCTCCAGCGTGCCCTCGCAGCGGAAGTTGCTGGGCTCGTCACACAGCTCGCGGCAGACATAGCCCTTCAGGCTCGGCTCCACCGCCAGATCAGCCTCCGGCACCACGCCGTAGTTGCCGATCTGCGGGAAGGTCTGCACGACGATCTGACCCGCATAGGCAGGATCGGTCAGCGTGTCCATATAGCCCACGACAGAGGTGAGGAACACCGCTTCACCGGCGGAAGCCTTCGCCGCGCCGCGCAGCACGCCCTCGTACAGCTGGCCGTCCGCCAGCAAGAGGTAGCCTTTCTTATCCATGCTCATAGCCCTCCTTATTTATTTCATGCAGGCGACCATGACGGCCTTCTGCGCATGCAGACGGTTCTCGGCCTCATCGAAGATCTCGTCGGCATGGGCCTCGAAGACCTCCTCGGTGATCTCCTCCCCGCGGTGGGCGGGCAGGCAGTGCTGCACCATGCAGCCCTCGTGCGCCACAGCCATCAGCTCCGCATTGACCTGATAGCCCGCGAACGCCTTCTCACGGGCGATGCGCTCCTCCTCCTGACCCATGGAGGTCCACACGTCGGTGAAGATCACATCCGCATCCTTCGCAGCCTCCATCGGCTTGTCGGTCATGAAGAACTGGCCGGGATACTGCTTGACGAACTCCAGGATCTGCGCATCCGGCTGATACGCATCGGGGCAGGCGATGGACACGTGCGCGCCGACCTTCAGGAAGCCGACGATCAGCGAATTGGCCATGTTGTTGCCGTCGCCGATGTAGCACATGTTGACGTCCAGCGTGCCCTTGTGCTCTCGCACCGTCTGCAGGTCCGCCAGCACCTGACAGGGGTGGCAGAAGTCCGTCAGGCCGTTGATGATCGGAATGGAGCCATACTTCGCCAGATCCTCGACCTCCTGCTGGGCAAAGGTACGGATCATGATGCCGTCCAGATACCGGCTCAGCACGCGGGCGGTGTCCTGCACAGGCTCGCCGCGGCCAATTTGCAGATCGCGGCTGGACAGGAACAGCGCCTGACCGCCCAGCTGGAACATACCGGTCTCGAAGCTGACGCGGGTGCGGGTCGAGGACTTTTCAAAGATCATGCCCAGGGTCTTTCCCTTGAGGATCGGATGCGGGATGCCGGCTTTGTTGTCCGCCTTGAGCTTGTCTGCCAGATCGAGCAGCTCGATGATCTCATCCTTGCTCAGATCCAGAAGCTTCAGCAGGTGCTTCATATGGGGGTACTCCACCTTTCCGAATATAGAATGATGCTTGCATTCATATTGTTCCGCCGGGTGCGCCGGGAACATCGTCCCGCAGGCACAGAAAATACAGTGCGCCTGCGCACCCACCGTGCATTATAGCATAGATTGAAACCGAGGGCAAGGGGAAACAGCCCTTTCCCCGGGCACAATACTGTGAAAGAACAGTGCTGTGCACGCTTTTCCCATCAGCAAGGAGGTATGACCATGGAGTTTCAGGGCCGCATCTGTCCCCGGGGCGCAAGCTACTACACATGGCAGGCGGGCGACACCGTGCAATCCGTCGCGCAGGCAAACGGCACCACCGTGCAGGCCATGCAGGTGCTCAACCCGGACGTGAACTTCACGACCCTGCCCGCCGGAACGGAGATCTGTCTGCCCAGCCAGTCCTACACCTGCATTTCCGGCGCGCCCTATACGGTCCAGCCCGGCGACACCTTTACATCCATCGCCGCAGCCCTCGGCGTCTCCACATACGAGCTGCTTGAGCGCAACCCCGGCGTCGCGCCGGACAGCCTGACGGTCGGCCAGGTGCTGTGCGTCCCTTTTGCATCCAGCGGCGGCGCTGAAACGCCGTCCCAGCCTGCGGAGCCGGATTCTCCCCTGCTGCCCACGCCGTCCCTCCCTGCCCGCCCCGACACGCCGCCGGTCGTGATCGTTCCCATCCAGCCGACCTGCCCCGCCGGTTACACCCGCACCGCCGTCACCGCCGGCGAAACCTACGCCGACCTCCTCGTCAAGCACAACGTCAGCTACCGCGCCATGCGCAGCGCCAATCCCCGGCTCTCCCCCGGATACCTCATCGCCGGCCAGACGTACTGCGCGCCGCCCCACGGCACCCGGCAGGTCTGCACCGGCACGCAGGCCTACACCGTCCTCGCCGGGGAGACCCTCGACACCATCGCCGCCGACCTTGGCATCTCCCGGGGCAGGCTGCTCTCCCTGAACCCCAGCCTCCTCCCCAGCGATTTCACGCAAGGCGCAGTCATCTGCATCCCCTGACGAACAGGCGGCTCCCGGGACGCACCGGGAGCCGCTGCTGCGGTTGACAGGTCCTCCGCGCGCATATATAATGAAGGCATCGCATTTTCAGGAGGGCTCTGCCATGTCCAGTCTGCTCCAGTCCACCGCCAATACCCGTCCGGTGCTCCCCGGCAGCCTGCGCCTGATCCGCAGCGACGCGCCGACCGCCCCGACCGCAGAGGACGTCGCCTTCCTGCAGACCCACGGTGTGACGCTGCTGATCGACCTGCGCTCGGAGGCCGAATGTCTGCGCCGCCCCTGTCCGCTTTCGCAGCATCCCGGCTTCACCTGCCTGCACCTGCCCGTCACCGGCGGCAACGCCATGCCCGCCTCGCCGGAGGATGTGCCGCGCTCCTACCTGCGCATGGTCGATGGGCAGATGGCGCAGATCCTCGATATCATCCGCAGCGCCGACAGCGGCGTAATGTACTTCTGCACCGCCGGAAAGGACCGCACCGGCGTGGTGTCCGCCCTGCTGCAGCGGGAGCACGGACTGTCCCGCAGGGAGATCGTCGCGGATTACCTCCTCTCCGGCGAAAACCTCCGGGAGCGTCTTGACGCCTTTGCCCGCCTGCACCCGGAGATCGACCCGGCCATCTATACCCCGCAGCCCGTCTATATGGAACGCTTTCTGGACGGGCTGGAGGGATGACAAAAGGGAGCTGCCGTTTGGGCCGCTCCCTTTTTCGCACCCGTTTTTCAGGGCGTGAAGTAATTCATGTTCCCGAAGAAGCAGTAGTGCACCGACTGATGCGACGCATATTCCGCCGCGAAGGCCAGCACCGCAAACAGCAGGAACAGCTTGCTCTCCCCTGCGACCAGCTCGTAATAGGTCAGCGGCGCTTCGTCGATCATCAGCTCCCGCCGGGCGAACAGGCCGCTGCGCCGGATGCTGTTTTCCAGCCCGTCCGCATCCGCCACCCCGCTCTGCCGGGCCAGCGAGGGCATCGTGAAGGTCAACAGGCGCTTTTTCAGGATCAGCTGCATCGCCCGACGGAAATCCTCATCCGCCAGCAGCCGCAGCAGCGCCGCCGTGTCCTCCGGAGCAAAGAGGCTGCTCCAGCCCTCCTCCGGCTTGCGAAGCGCCAGCGCGCCCAGCTTCTCCCGGAAGTAGAGCACATCCCGGTCATTCTCCACGACGGACCGGTGGCGCTCGTCGAGCTTCATCACCTTCTTATATTGCGCCAGCTCCTCGGCAAAGCTCCTGTCCCGCTCCGGCTCCCAGCACAGGCCAACGATGGTTTCCCGCACCCGCTCGATCACCTGCTCGATCGCCGCATCCGGCGTCACGGAGCACTGCGCCTCCTCCCTTCCGTAGAGCGCGTCGATGGTCACGCCGAATACATCCGCGATCACCGGCAGCAGCGCCACATCCGGGCAGGTCGTCGAATTTTCCCATTTGCTGATCGTCTGCGCCGCCACGCCGATCATCTCGGCGAGGTTCTCCTGCGTCCACCCGCGTTCCCGGCGGAGTCGGGCAATGTTGACTGCGATCATTTCCATGCGTGTCCCTCCTGTGATGTTCCTCCAGCGCTGTACCCTCAGTGTAGCATATACAGCAGGAAGAATCCACCGCCAAAACGGAGAACGGCCCGCCTGTCCGGCGAGCCGATGTTGTTTTTTCAGTTGACATAGGGCCTTTCATCCCGGTAGTAGACCAGATGGACCCGGTTGTGTTCCAGCCCGATGGCCCTGTACGTCTCTTCCTCGAGGTTTTCCACAAGATATCCCGTGGTGAAGGTGTTGCCGAGCTTGCGCAGCTCGTCGATCAGCAGCTGCCCCATCCGCCGGGCAATGCCATGCTCATCCTTCTCGATGAGCGAGCCGTTGCGGTATTTCAGGTCAGCCCCCTGCAAGCTGCATTCCAGGCAGAACTCCCGGATGTCCGCCGTAAGGCCGTCGAAGGCTGCCCGGATGATCCCCACCAGCTGATCTCCGCAGAACGCACAGACCATATAGGGATTGTGCCTGAGCGGAATGACCGCCGTTTCCTTTCCGTATCCCACCTCACAGATGTCGTTGCGGACATAGAAGTCCCACAGCTGATCCTCCGTGACCGGCGGCATATACTCGATCCGCACCTCTTCAAGATTCATGCCGTTCCTCCCTTGAACGCAGGTACTCCGCCTGTCCCAGCGCGAAGGCGTCATTGCCCTGCGCGTCGATGGCGACCACCAGCGGCAGGTCCTGCAGGGTCAGCCGCTTGACGGATTCCGGGCCGAGGTCGTCCCAGCAGACCACCTCCAGCGAGGTCACACAGCTGGCCATCAGCGCAGCCGCGCCGCCGACCGCCGCGAAATACACCGCGCCGTGCCGCTTCATCGCCTCGACCACCTCGGCGCTCCGGCCTCCCTTGCCGATCATGCCGCGCAGCCCCTGCGCCAGCAAGGCCGGGGTCATCGCGTCCATGCGGACGGAGGTCGTGGGGCCGATGGAGCCCACCGGCCTTCCCTCCGGCGTAGGCGTCGGGCCGGCGTAGTAGATCACCTGTCCCTCCAGTTCCACCGGCAGGGGCTTTCCCGCCGCCAGCAGATCCAGCATGCGCAGGTGCGCCGCGTCTCTTGCGGTATATACCGTGCCGGACAGCAGGATCTGCTCGCCCGCCCGCAGGGACAGCGCGTCCTCCCGGCTCAGGGGAGCCGTCAGCTTCCTCATACCCTCGCCTCCTCACAGCACTGCCGACGCATGGCGCGTCACATGGCAGCTGACATTGACCGCCACCGGCAGCCCCGCGATATGGGTCGGCTTCGCCAGCACATGCAGTCCCAGACAGGTCGTTTTACCGCCCAGCCCCTGCGGGCCGATGCCGCTTTCGTTCACCGCAGCGAGCAGCTCCCGCTCCAGCGCAGCATAGAAGGGGTCGGGGTTCTCCTCCCCCAGCGGGATCATCAGCGCCCGCTTCGCCATTTCCGCCACCTGCTCAAAATCGCCGCCGACGCCAATACCCAGCACCATCGGCGGGCAGGGGTTTGCCCCGGCGAGCCGCACCGTCTCCAGCACGAAGCGCTTCACACCCTCCACGCCTGCGGCAGGGGTGAGCATCGCCAGGCGGCTCATGTTTTCGCTGCCGAAGCCTTTGGGCGCGACCGTCAGCGTCACCTTGTCGCCAGGCACCAGACGCGTATGGATGATCGCGGGCGTGTTGTCCTTCGTGTTCACGCGGCGCAGCGGATCCGCCACCACGCTCTTGCGCAGCAGCCCGTCCACATAGCCCCGGCGCACGCCCTCATGGATCGCCGCCTCGAAGTCGCCGGCGATGTGCACCTCCTGGCCCACGTCCGCAAAGACGATCGCCATGCCCGTATCCTGACAGATGGGCATCTGCGTCTCTCTGGCGACGCCCTCGTTGCGCACAAGGAGGTCCATCAGCGCCCGCGCCGGCTCGTAGGGCTCTTCCTGCGCCGCCGTTTTCAGCGCACAGGCCACGTCCTCCGGCAGGTTCCGGTTCGCCTCGATGCACAGTCGCGCGATGGTTTCCGTGATCAGCGCAGCGCCGATCTCCCGCATGGTCATCCATCCTTCCAATATGAGGCTCTTATTCCTCGTCTTCCGTGAACAGCTTCTTCAGCCGCAGCGCCGCCTGCTTGACGGCGTTCTTCTTCGCGCCCTGCAGCACCAGTTCGCTCTGTGCGTCGCGCAGGTCGAGGCCTTCCAGCATCTGCTCCACCAGCTGCGCCTCCAGCGAGACCTCGGCCGCCGGCGCCTTTTCCTCCGGCAGCACGACCTCGTGGAAGTCCAGGATCAGGCAGTACTCGCCCTTCTCCGTCTTCGGGTTCGCCCGGAGCATGTCCAGCACCTCGCCGGCCGTGCCGCGGATGGTCTTTTCGTGCAGCTTCGTCAGGTCGCAGGAGCAGGAGATGCGCGTCTGGGGCAAGAGGTTCGCGATGACCTCCACCAGTTCCGTCACCCGGTAGGGGCTCTCATGCACGGCAGCGACGCTGACGCCCCTGGCCATCTCCATGAGCTTCTCGCGCAGGTCCTTCTTTTCCCGGGGCAGGAAGCCGTAGAAGGCGAACTCCCGCGTATCGAAGCCGCTGACGGACAGCGCGCTCACCGATGCGCAGCAGCCGGGCACGGGGATCACCTCGATGCCCTTCTCCACGCAGGCCTTCACCAGCCCGTAGCCGGGGTCGGAAATGCAGGGCGTACCCGCGTCGGTGGTGACAGCCACGTCGATGTTCTCCGTCAGCATCTTCTCCGCCAGCCACGCGCCCTTGCCCTCCTCATTGTGCTGATGGCAGGCGGTGAACGGCGTGCTGATTTCAAACCGGTTGAGCAGCTTCATCGTCACGCGGGTATCCTCGGCGGCAATGAGCGCCACGCTGCGCAGCGTCTCGACTGCGCGGGGCGTCATGTCGTTCAGGTTGCCGATGGGCGTGGCGACCACATACAGCGTCGGCATTATTCCTCCACCTCCAGCTTCTGGCACACGCGCAGCTTCGCAGAGCGGGCGCGGGGGTTTCGCGCGACCTCCTCGTCCGAGGGGGGCACTGCGCCCCGGGCCAGCACCTTCACCAGCGGCTTCTTCCCGCAGGTGCAGATGGGCGCGCGTGGCGGGCAGGTGCAGGGGTTCTGCAGCCGCTGGAAGCAGCGCTTGACAAGGCGGTCCTCCAGGGAATGGAAGGTGATGACCAGCAGGCGGCCGCCGGGCTTCAGGCAGTCCACAAAGTCGCACAGCGCCTTGTCCAGCGGATCCAGCTCGTCGTTCACGGCGATGCGGATGGCCTGGAAGGTGCGGCGGGCGGGGTGGCCGTCATCCTTGCGGCGCACAGCCTTGGGGATCGCCGCATCCACCGCATGGACGAGGTCGAAGGTCGTCTCGAAGGGCTTCTTCGACCGGTGCTCGCAGATGATCGACGCGATGCGCGCCGCCCACTTTTCCTCGCCGTATTCCTTGATCACGCGGGCGATCTCCTTCTCCGGCCAGGTGTTGAGCAGGTCCGCGGCAGTGAAGCCCTGCGTGCGGTCCATGCGCATGTCCAGCGGCGCATCCTCATGGTAGGAGAAGCCGCGCTCGCCCACGTCCAGCTGGGGCGAGGACACGCCCAGGTCCAGCAGCACGCCGTCCAGCGCCGGCGCGCCCGCCTCCTCCAGCAGCATTTTTCCATCATGGAAGTTGCCGTGCAGCGCCCGGAAGCCCGGGAATTCCTTCAGCCGTTCCGTGGCCGCCGCGATGGCCGTCAGGTCGCGGTCGATGCCGTACAGCCGCGCCGAACCGCCGGACGCCCGCAGCATCGCGCCGCTGTGGCCGCCGCCGCCCAGCGTGCCGTCGGCATACGCGCCGTCCGGCTGCACATCCATCCACTCCAGGACCTCATTGAGCAATACGGGCTCATGAACAAATTCCATCTGTATATCCCCCTCACAGCTTCAGGAAGTACTTGTCCGATACATGCCGGAACCCGGCCTTTTCATAAACATGGATCGCATCGGGACGGTTCGTCGTCAGCGTCACATCGCCGAAGCCGCGCTCCCGCGCCATCTGCAGCAGCTCCTGCATCAGCGCCTGCTGGTAGCCCCGTCCCCGGTGCTCCGGCATCGTGTAGACGCTCACGACCCAGCCGTGCCGCTTGTTTTCCACGCACACGGTGATGGGCGGCAGCTCGTCCTGCTCCTCCAGTGCGCACATCGCCACCGGCTCATTGTCCACATATTTGATGACGTAGAACAGCGAATGGTTGAGCCGCCGGCGCAGGTAGGAGGCCGTCACCTCCCGGTAATGCGCCGCGTAGACCGAGAAGTCCTCCCCCAGCGTGCGCGTCCAGTGCTCCACCTGCTGCCGCACGCGCATGTCCGTGATCGCCTCGATGTGGCTCAGATCCGCGCGGACGATGCGGTCCGGCTCCGCCGCCCGGCTGAGCGAGCGCATCAGCGCGTCAAACTCCTGCATCTCCGCGCCTCCTTCCTTATTTCCATGCAAGTCCCATTTCTGTGCGTAATCCGCCCGCGAAATACAGCGAGCCCGCTGCGATCACCACGCCGTCCGTCCCGGCCAGCCGCCGCGCCAGGGCAAGTCCCTCGCCCAGCGAAGACGCCGCCGTGGCCTCCGCCCCAAGGGCATTCAGCCGCCCTGCATACTCCGCCGCAGGCATCGCCCGGGGCGTATCCGGCGTCACCGTCACGATCCGGCGCGCGATGTGGATCATCTGCGAGAGCATCTCCGGCTGCAGCTTGTCGCTCAGCACGCCCGTCAGCAGCACCCGCTGCGCATCCGGCAAATACTTATCCACATATTGTCCCAGCGCGTCCACACCCTGCGGGTTGTGCGCCCCGTCGATCAGCACATTACCCGCCCATTCCAGCCGGGCCGGCCAGACCGCCTCCGAAAGGCCGCGCCGGACCGCCTCCTCCGGAATGTCCGCGCCCTGCCGGCGCAGCGTCTCCACCAGCGCCAGCACCGTCATGGCGTTGCGCTGCTGGTACTGTCCGGGCAGGTCGATGCGCATGTCCGGCCACGCCTGCCGCAGCTGATAGGACACGAGGGAGCCGTGGGCATCGCCCTGCGCGTCCAGGATGCAGCTCTCGTCCAGCTGGACCAGCGGCGCGGAGACCTCCGCCGCCCGCGCGGCGAATACGCTGCGCACGCCCTCCTCCGCCGGATAGCAGACCACCGGCACGCCGGGCTTGATGATGCCCGCCTTTTCGCCGGCGATCTCCTCCAGCGTATTGCCGAGGAAGCCCATGTGATCCAGCCCGATGGCCGTGATGGCGCAGACGACCGGCCGGACGATGTTGGTCGGGTCGAGCCTGCCGCCCATGCCGACCTCGACGACCGCATAATCGCAGTTTTCGCCCCAGAAGGCCGCCAGCGCCAGCGCTGTTCCCATCTCGAAGGGGGTGACGAAATCCCCCTGCGCTTCCAGCTGCTTCGCCGCCGTGACCAGCGGATTGCCGTACCGGACCATCAATTCGTCCGTCAGCGGAACGCCGTCCAGGCGGATGCGCTCCTGATAATGCTGCAGGAAGGGCGACGTGTACAGCCCGACGCGATAGCCAGCAGCCATGAGGATCCCGGCCAGCATCGCGCAGGTGCTGCCCTTGCCGTTGGTCCCGGCGACATGGATGACCTTCGGGCCGTCCGCCCGGGACAGGTCCACCCCCATCGCATCCAGCAGCGCCAGCACATTGCGGTGGCCGTTCTTGCTGCCGGTCTGGTAGCTGCCGTGGATCGCGTCGATCACCTGCTGTGCGTTGAGCATCACAGATCCCTCCTCAATGGCGGGTGCAGAAGCGCTGCATCCCCCGGTGCGCCGGCCCGGCTGCGGATATTTCCGCGCACCCGGCGCCACGCTCCCGCGCACTCCCCCATTTTACATTAACCAATGTATTATATCATAGGAAGCCCGATGTTGCAATCATGTAATTCCGCTGCCCCGCGCGCCTTCAGGCAGAAAGAAAGCCGACCCCCAGCCTTTGCGGGGGTCAGCGCATGCGTTATGAAGATATCCGCGTCATTTGTCCGGCAGCAGCCAGCCCTTGAACGGCAGCACCTGCTCGCGCCTGCCGTTGGTTCCACGGAAGCGGTCGCTGTTGGCGCGGTACTGCCGGGGGCTCATGCCCACGGCCTGCTGGAAATTGCGGTTGAAGCTGGACGCCGAGGGCATGCCGACCGCCTGCGCGATGGACAGCACCGGATCGTTGGTGTTGGCCAGGAGGAGGCATGCCTGATAGATGCGGGTCGAGATGACGAACTGCAGGGGCGTGGCGTCCATGCAGGACAGGAACAGCCGGCGGAAATGCGTCGGCGACAGGTGGCACAGGCTCGCCAGCGTCTCGGTGTCGCAGGGCTCCATGTAGTGATCGTGGATGTACTCCAGCGCCGGCTTGAGCGGGAACGCATTGCCCGGCTGGGAGACCGTTTGAGGGTTTTCGCTCCGGCGCAGCAGCAGTTCCGTCGCCGCCGTCAGCGCATAGCTCCGCAGCAGCAGCTCGTTGTCCTCCGCCGTTTTCTTTGCCTCCTCCAGCAGACAGGTGAGCAGGAAGTGCAGCCGGGGATCGCTCTGGCTGGTCAGCCTGTAGTACTTGCTGATCCACCCGGCGCAGTTCTGGCGGCTGGCGGAAATCCGCGCGATGGCAGCGAGCTGATCCAGGTCCAGGAACAGGTACGACCACTGGCTCCGGTGTCCCCGGGCAGAGCAGGTCGTGTGCGGTACATGCCGGGGGATCATGAACACATCGCCGGCGGAAAAGGGCACCGTCTCATCCTCGAAGCGCAGAAATCCGCTGGCCGTATGGCAAAAGCCGATCTCCAGGCAATTGTGGAAGTGCAGCCTGTCGCTGGGAACATCGGAGATCCGCCAGCTGTCGCCCCACAGGCAGAGGATCGGCAGCTCCACCGGCAGATCATAGATCCGGTATTCCACAACGTCTCTTTTTGTCCGTGCCACGCTTATTTCCTCCCGCCATCCATGTGTCTTTTGTTCGCATCGCGACCAGTATAGCATAATTTCGCACGAAATGGAAGCGAAAATTCAAAATATATGGTCGAATATGGGCATTGTAAGGTTGCTTTGCGGTCGCCACAAGGCAAATATTTGCTATATAATAAAATCAATAAATGGACTGAGCAAATCGTCAGATGCATATGATCACAGGAGGGATAGATGATGTCCAACAATTATGTGGAGATCCCGAGGCGCAGGAAGCACCCGTTTGGTGCATATCTGCGCAACAACTGGCAGCTGTACCTGATGCTGCTGGTGCCGGTCGCCTTCGTGATCATCTTCAAATATGCCGCGTATCCCGGCCTGCGGATCGCCTTTATGGACTTCAAGCCCGCCAAGGGCTTTGAGGGCAGCAAGTGGGTCGGCTGGCAGACCTTCGAGAAGGTGTTCCGCGACAAGGATTTCCACCGCGCGCTGCGCAACTCGCTGGTGTTCAACTTCGCAGACCTCCTGGTGGGCATGCCGGTGCCGATCATTCTGGCGCTGATGCTCAACGAGCTTCGGTTCAACAGGTTCAAGCGCGTGTCCCAGACCATCCTGTACCTGCCCCACTTCCTGTCCTGGGTCATCATCGCCTCCGTGGCGCTGAACCTCTTCAAGCCCGAAAGCGGCCTGATCAACATCCTGCTCAAGGAGTGGGGCTGGATCGATCAGGGCATTCCCTTCCTGTCAGAGAAAACGCACTGGGCCTTCACATACCTGCTGCTGGGCGTCTGGCAGAACATGGGCTGGGGCTCGATCATCTACCTCGCCGCCATCACCGGCATCGACGCGGAGCTCTACGAGGCCGCGACCATCGACGGCGCCGGCCGCCTGCGCAAGATCTGGAACGTCACCCTGCCCTGCATCCGCGGCACAATCGTGACGCTGCTGATCATGAACCTGGGCCGCGTGATGGGCTCCAACTTCGAACGTCTGAACGCCTTTGACAACGTGCAGGTGCGCGAGTACCAGTACCAGCTTGCGGTCTACATCTACCGCAAGGGCCTTGCCGGCAACAACTTCAGCCGCGCGACGGCCGTGGGCCTGTTCCAGTCGCTGGTGGGCCTGCTGCTGGTGCTGGCCTCCGACTGGGTGTCCAAGCGCCTGGGCGAAGACGGACTGCTGTAAGGAAGGAGGAGCGCATCATGTCTACCGTCGTCAAGCAAATCGGCATCCCGCAGGAACCCAAACAGAACATCTGGAAGGGCGTCAAGCGTGTCCGCGTGAGCGATTTCGTCATCGCCTTCATCATCCTGCTCCTGTCCCTGACCTGTATCCTGCCCTTCATTCATGTGGCGGCCAAGAGCGTTTCCTCCAACAACGCCGTGCTGTCCAAGAGCGTCTACCTCTTCCCCAAGGATTTCAATCTGGACGCCTATGCTGCGATCTTCAAGGATGGCCAGCTGACCTATTCCATGGGCTATACCGTACTCGTGACGCTGCTGTTCACCGTCATCGGCATGGTCATCACCACCCTCGCAGCCTACCCGCTGTCCATCCGCAGCCTCAAGGGCCGCAGCTTCTTCGCCTTCATCATCATGTTCACCATGTACTTCAGCGCCGGTCTGATCCCGGAGTACCTGCTGTACATGAGTCTGGGCCTGCACGACACGATGTGGGTGCTGGTGCTGCCGCTGTGCTTCGCACCGTACAACATGCTGATCATGCGTTCCTTCCTGTCCTCGACGATCCCGGAAAGCCTGTACGAGGCGGCGTTCCTGGACGGCGCGAGCCACTTCCAGATCCTCTGCCGCATCGTGCTGCCCCTGTCCAAGCCCATCATCGCGACCCTGTCCCTGTTCTACGCGGTCGGCCGCTGGAACGCCTACGCCGACGCGCAGTACTACATCACCACCAAGGCGCTGCAGCCCCTGCAGTACCTGCTGTCCAACATGGTCCTCAACTCCGGCAGCGACGCGATCTCCCTGTCCGAGGGCGCGGCGCAGCAGTCCACCCCTGAGGTGCTGCAGGCCGCCACGATCATGTTCGCGACCCTCCCCATCATCATGGTCTACCCCTTCGTCCAGAAATACTTCGTCCAGGGCACCATGATCGGCGCCGTCAAGGGGTGAGGGGCTTCGCCCCGCTTTGGCGCTCCCGCGCGGCGTTGGATTTCTTGCGGGAGTCACGCCGCACGGAGGGTGCGGCGCGACGCTGTGGCCGGGGCATATCTACTGTTCTGTTCATGTGAGGGTATAACCGTTTTTCCTGTTCCGGATTTGTGGCGGAGGGCAATCCGTCATGATCATACATTTTTAAAGGAGGAACCCCTATGAAGCGCATCGTTTCCCTGCTGCTGGCGCTGGTCCTCGTGCTCAGCCTGGCACCCATGGCGATGGCCGAAGCAACCGGCATGGCCGCCTGGACCCCCTTTGAGGAGACCGTCCGCATCACCGTTCCCGTCTACGACCGCTCCAAGGTCGGCTACCCCGCGGTTGACGACAACTACTGGACCCAGTACATCCAGAAGGAATTTGGCGACAAGTGGAACATCGACGTTGACTACGTGGCCATCCCCCGCGGCGACGTCATGACCAAGTACAACCTGCTGATCACCGGCAAGCAGACTCCCACCATCATGATGGAGTATGACTATCCCAAGGTTGCTCAGTGGGCCAACGACGGCGCGATGCAGGTCATCGACCTGGAGAAGTTCGCGGCTGTGGCTCCCACCTACTACGGCAAGATGGTGGAGAACAACCAGCTGGGCTACACCGATATCAACGGTGAGACCTACTTCGTCCTGTCCGAGCGTCCCTACTACAACACCACCTACACCTACATCACCTTCGTCCGTATGGACTGGCTGCGTGCTGTGGGCTACGACCATGTGCCCGCCTCCTACGAGGAGCACAAGGACGCCATCAACAAGATCATCGCTGCGGGCCTGACCGACCAGGCGCCTCTGGGCCTGGGCATCCCCACCGCCGCGTACGTGCAGAACTTCGGCTACCGTGACATCCCCGTCAACGAAGCCGAGTGGGTCATGCACTCCTCTCTGGGCACCCCCAGCCTGTCCTGGGAACCCACCCGCAAGCTGCTCAAGCGCCTGAACGACGAGTACCACATGGGCTGGTATTCCTCTGAGTTCGATCTGGAAATGAGCACCTCCGGCGCTGCTGTCGACCAGCTGCAGACCGACTTCATCAACGGCAAGACCTACCAGTACGGCGGCTACATGGCCGCGAACGTGGACTGGCTGAAGGCCTTCTACGCCAACAACCCCGGCGCCGAGCTGGCTGTTGCCAGCAACTACGCGGGCGTTGAGCCCGGCGTCGTCCCTGACGCCCAGATGCGTGCCGACAACCCCTTCGGCATGATCGTCGGCTTCTCTTCCTTCGCCACCGAGGATCAGCTGAAGGCTGCCTGGATGCTGATGGAGTGGATGATCCAGCCCGAGAACCTGTTCGTTCTGGAGAACGGCGTTGAGAACGTGACCTACGTGCTGGGCGAGGACGGCCTGCCCGTCGTCGACGGCGCCTACATGGGCACCGAGATGCTGAACCACAACATGAACATCGACATGACCTGTCTGGTGCACGCCTCCAAGGTCGTGGGCACCATCGAGGATTCCATCAAGGCCATCACGCCCCAGGGCCTGCCCCAGGACTTCTACCAGGCGATCCTGGACAACTACTACGCGCTGAAGGCGATCGCTGACAAGGGCAATGCCTACTCCGATCCCATCTTCGCCGTGGCCATCGAGTCCGAGTCCGAGTACAGCGCCACCCTGCTGGCCCTGTATCAGGAAGCCTACGCCAAGCTGGTCAAGTGCGATCCCGCCGAGTTCGACGCCCTGTACGCGCAGCTGTCCCAGGAGTTCCTGGACGCTGGTTATCAGGAGATCATCGACGAGCGTCTGGAAGCGTACGAAGCCGGCAGCACCACCAAGCTGCCCGCCCGTCCCGCCCAGTAATCCCAGTTGACACACCCTGCCGGGACCCGAAAGGGTCCCGGTTTCTCTTCCGGCATGGATGGAAAAACCAGATATGCTATTCCCAACCGCGTCCAGGTGTGATATGATGGGCGCAGCGGAGCTTTGAAACAACCTGTTATACTTTCTGATTCAGGAGGAATGAACAACATGGCTGGGATCGTTTTTGACCGCGAGCGCGTGCTGGCGGCTGCCGACGCTGTGGCGAAGCAGACCATGAACATGGATATGATGTGGGACTGGCCCTGCGGCGTGGCATACTACGGCATGTGCGAGATGTCCCGCGTGACGGGCGATGACAAGTACATCCTGATGGTCAAGGACCGCGTGGACGAGTACATCGGGCTGGGTCTGCCCATCTGGACGGTCAACACCTGCTCCATGGGCCACTGCCTGCTGAGCCTGTACGAGAAGTACGGGGACGAGAAGTACAAGGAGATCATCCTGTCCAAGCTGGACTACCTGTGCAACAAGGCCGAGCGCTTCGGCGACAGCGTGCTGCAGCACACCGTGTCCGCCAACAACGACTTCCCCGAGCAGGCATGGGCGGATACGCTGATGATGGGCGCGTACTTCATGCTGCGCGCGGGCGTGATGTTCGGCGACGAGAAGCTGGTGGACGATGCGCTCAACCAGTACTACTGGCACATCGAGTACCTGCAGGACAAATCGACCGGCCTGTGGTACCACGGCTACAACAACATCAACAAGGACCACATGTCCGGCTTCTACTGGGGCCGCGCGAATTCCTGGGCTGCCTACACCATGTCGCAGGTCGGCCGCGTCCTGCCCCAGTGCTACCTCTACCCCAAGTACATGGACGTGGCGGGTTCCCTGGCCGAGCATCTGGCGGCGCTCAAGCACCTGCAGACCGAAAACGGCCTGTGGCGCACCATCCTCGATGACGAGGAGAGCTACGAGGAGGTCTCCGCCTCCTGTGCCATCGCGGCGGCCATGGTGTCCAAGGGCAATCCCCTGCACCTGAAGTACATCAACAAGTCCGTCGAGGGCATCCTCGCCAACATCAGCCCCGAAGGCCGTGTCCTGAACGTCTCCGGCGGCACCGCCGTCATGAAGGACCGCGACGGCTACCGCAACATCCCGCGCCGCTGGACGCAGGGCTGGGGCCAGGGTCTGGCGCTGGCCTTCCTGGCCAAGGTGCTGGAGGCCGGCTCCCGCGCGGTGGACGGCGCGCTGTAAGCTGCACTTTATCCACAACGCAGACACAAGAAAGACCGGAGAAGCGCTCTCCGGTCTTTTTCGTATGCAGTTCGCATGTTCCGCGGGACGGCCTTTATTCCGCCTTCACCCACGCGCGGGTGCGCTCGTCCTCCCGCAGCGACTTCGCCACCAGGCCGCAGATGATCCGCGCACCCTCGGCGTTGAAGTGGGTCTTGTCGTCGTGTCCGTTGGGGAAGTCGGGGTTCTCCCCCGGCGCAAGGCGCACGAACAGCTCCGCCGTCTTCTCCTCCCCCAGGGACAGATACAGATTCCGGCTCAGCAGCTTCAGGTCCACCAACGGCACCTGCTTCTCCGCCGCCAGTCGGCGCATCGCCGCCGGGTATTCGCCGTGGGTATAGAGCATCTCGCCGCCCGGGATGAAGAACCGGCGGCTCACCGGCGTGACCAGCACGGGCAGCGTGCCGCGGGCCTGCGCCTCGGCGATGTACATGGACAGGAACTCGCAGTAGCTGCCGTCGGGATCCGTGTGCAGCTCCGGAGCGTCCTTCTCGTCATTGTGGCCGAACTGGATCAGCAGCAGGTCGCCGGGCTGCATCCCGTCCAGCACGGGCTGGAAGAGCCCCTCATTGACGAAGGAGCGCGTGCTGCGTCCGGACAGGCCGTGGTTGCGCACCGTCACGCCCGGCGCGGCGTACTCCGGCATCGCCCAGCCCCATCCGCGAAAAGGCGGCTTGTTATCTTCAACGGTCGAGTCTCCGATCACCCAGATTGTCGGCATAACGATACACCTCATATTCCAGAATTTCCTTCATTATACCAAAGCCTCTGCGCATTTGCAAGCAATCATGAAAAAACACACCGCTGGCCGCCGTTTCCCTGAAGACAGCGGCCCGCCCGGCAGGAAAAAGCCACCTCCGCAGCGAATATTGTTGAAAAATCCTGAAAGACAGGAGAGGTTCATATGAATAAGGTTTATCAGTGCTTCCCCGGCGGCAAGCACAAGGCGCTCACCCTTTCCTATGACGATGGCAAGGAGCAGGATCGCCGCCTGATCGCCCTGTTCAACCAGTACGGCATCAAGGCGACCTTTCACCTCAACAGCGGTCTGTTCCATGATCCCAAGCGCATCCAGCCCGAGGAGATCCGCGAGCTGTACAAGGGCCACGAGGTCGCCTGCCACACCGTCACCCACCCGACCATCGCCCGCTGTCCCCTGCCCGAGGTGGCGCAGGAGGTGCTGGAGGACCGGATGGCGCTGGAAAAGGTGACGGGCTATCCCGTGCGCGGTCTGAGCTACCCCAACGGCTCGCTGAGCAAGGAGATCGAGGCGCTGCTGCCCATGTGCGGCATCCGCTACAGCCGCGTGGTCGGCTCCTCCGGGCACTTCGGCCTGCCGGAGAACCCCTACCGCTGGCAGGCGACCTGCCACCACAACACCCGCCTGCAGGAGCTGGGCGAGCAGTTCGTGGGCCTGTTCAAGCAGCAGTACCTGTACCTGATGTACGTCTGGGGCCACAGCTACGAGTTCGACGACAAGAACAACTGGGAGGTCATCGAGAACTTCTGCAAGCTGGTGGGCAACCGGGACGACATCTGGTACTGCACGAACATCGAGTTCATGGACGCGATGGACGACTTCCGCCGCCTGAACTTCGCCGCAGACAACAGCTTCGTCCACAATCCCAGCGCCCACGACTGCTGGATCCGCGTCAACGACGGCGCACCTGTCTGCATCCCCGCCGGGCAGACCGTTCAGCTGTGAGCACCGATGCGAAAGGAGCGACCTGACATGGTTGAATACCGCGACCCGATTACCGGCTATATGATCCGCCGCTACACGGAAGGTCCGGAGCGCAATTCCAAGCTGTACTTCACCAGCGAGAATTTCTCCACCGACGACAAGTACTTCTTCTTCAACAAGAACCAGACCCACGGCGTCAACGACGGCGGCGCATACCGCGTGGATGTGCAGACGGGCGAGATGACCATGGTGACCGACGCGAGCTTCAACGGCTTTGCGCTGGACCGCTTCAGGAATGTCGCCTACGTCTGCAAGAACGACAACGAGGTCTATGCCGTCAATCTGGACGACAACAGCATGACCAAGCTCGGCGAGCTGCCCAAGGGCGGCAAGCTCACCAGCCACTTCACCGCCGCCAATACCGGCCGCGTCGCCTGCAGCTACCACCTGCCCAACAAGATCTACGCGCTGATCATCCTCGATCCCGGCAAGGAGTGCGAGATCGTGTACCAGAGCGATTACCGCCTCGGCCACGCGCAGATCTGCCCCACGGACGAGAACCTCATCTTCTACATTCACGAGACCGAAGGCGACGCCTTCCAGCGCACGTGGATGTTCGACGTGCCGGAGCGCTACGTCCGCCCGTATTATGTGGAGCATCCCAACGAGTGGATCACCCACGAGGTCTGGGCCGCCGACGGCAGCGAGATGGCCTTCATGAAGCTGCGCGGCAGGATCATGATCGGCGACAAGGACGGCCGCCACTTTGACCAGGCAGCGGAGAGCGAGCAGCTGCTGCACCCCTGCCTGAGCCGTGACCGCAAGTGGCTGTGCGCCGACCGCATCAGCTATCTGGGCGTCACTGTGCAGGAGGGCATCGTCCTCATCGAGCGCGCCACCGGCAAGCAGAAGCTCATCGCCACCACCGGCTCCTGCTCCTCCGGCGCCGACCATCAGCACCCCTCCTTTAACCGCGCCGGCGACATGATCCTCTTCAACAACCCCGACGAAAACGGCATCGCTCAGGTCTGCACGATCGATCTGAAGCAGGTCCTCGCCGATTGGTGACCAGGGGCTCTGCCCCTGGACCCCGCTCAGGGGTCTTCGACCCCTGAGAACCCCTTTGGCGGGTCGTGTGGCTTGGCTTCTGCTTTGCGGGGGTCACGGGGCGCGACAGGCGCCCCGCGACGCGTTGCAGCGGCAGTCCGCGCCCGCCGCGTCAGCGCGGCGGATTGCGGGCGCATTGTGTGAATTGCTGAGAAACTTAATGACCCCGCCGGATGCCTGCTTGACAGGAACCGGCGGGGTTGCTTTTATATGCTTCAGTCGCGGATGATCTTCGTTTCCATCGGTTCGAGATGGAAGGCGCGATCGCCGTCGGGCGTGTGGACAAGGCAGTCCACCGGCTCCGTGGCGCTGCTGGCGACCACCAGCACTTTGTCGGCGGGATAGTAGGCCGTCTCGACCTCCGCCCGGTCGCTCAGGTAGGCGGTTCCGGCGCTGACGTTCTGCGTATGCAGCAGCATCTCCAGCAGCATGCGGGTGCTTTCGATGCTCCAGCGGAACTGGCTCATGTATACGCCCCAGCCCTTGCCGAAGCGGTTCAGCGTCATCTGCGGCACGCCGTTCGCGGCATGCAGCACCTGCGCCTTGCCGTCGGTGAGGTGCAGGTAGGGATCCTGCCCCAGGCCCTGCGTGTCGATGGCGAAGGGCGCGTCCGTCACGTCGAAGCGCCACTTGCCGTGGCAGACCCGCGCGCCGGTGTCCTTGTCCACGCCCAGCACATGCGCCATGCGGAAGAAGGTCTGGTAGCCCTCCACCGCGCTGGGCTCGCCCACGCCGATGAACGTGCCGCCCTCATGCACGAAGCGGGTCAGGGCCGCCACCAGCTTCTCCGACTGCCAGCTTGCTCCGCCGGACCATGCGTCGCCCGCGCGGCCCGCGTTGATGACCACATCCACATCGGCCAGCGCGCCGTTTTCCGCATCCTCAAAGGACAGGAAGCGCACATCCACCGGCAGGCCGGACAGGGCCTCGTTGATGTGGATCAGGTTATGCATATCCGTCTCGTGGAAATGGCCGGAGAGCGTCCAGGAGCGCAGGCTGCCCCAGGTGTGCAGCACCGCCACGCGGATGGGCGCGCTCACCGGGCCGCCATGGGCATGCAGCTCCTTGAGGCGCCGGAACTCGATGGCCATGTTCTCCATCGTGTCGTGGAAATCCGGGAAGGGGATCGTCAGGGACAGGTAGCCGCCCAGGCCGATGCGGTCCACGCTCTGACGCATCAGCGCGCGGCGGACATGCTGCCAGTACTGCAGCGCATCCCGGCTGGGATCGCCGCCCTCGGAGAAGGTGGGCAGTCCGCCCAGACCCGTGGGGAACAGGTACGGATGGAACCGCAGCTCATGGGTGGGCACGTCCACGTTCGCGCACAGGCGGCACTCATAGCCGGAGAAGACGCACTTGATCAGGCCGTCAAAGCCGATGGAGGCGAAATGGGGGCCGTAGGGCTCCATGCCGACCCAGCTGTCGTCATAGAAAACATAGGCCAGCTTGCCGTGCTTGTGGATGATGTCCACGAGCACCTTTGCCTTTTCGGCGACGAATTTCTGGATGAAGGCCATGTAGTCGCGCTTGGCCTTCGTGGGCGGCATGTGAGTCACCTGCAGCTTGCCCTGATGGATGAAGTCCTCCGCGGTCAGGGCATAGCCGTATTCCGCTTCAAAGTCCTTCAGGGCTGCGGCGCTGACAGTGAAGTCGTAGCTCGCCCAGTCGACGAAGCGGCTGCGGTTGCGCATGCTGTCGCCGAAGATCCACACGAAATTGTAGAACAGGCTCGTCAGGCGGACAACGTTGGTCGCCGGGTTCTCCACGCACCAGTTCTCCAGCCACTGCTGGAGGTATTCCCACGCCGCAGGATGGCGGGGGTCCAGCTGGCGCAGGTGCTCCGTCGTCCAGGAATTGGTGGTGTGGTTGTACATGTTGATCTCTTCCCAGATACGCCAGCAGAGGAAGGAGACCGTGTACTGGTGCCACGGGGTACAGCCGGTGACAGTCACCCGGCCGTCGGCATAGGTCCACTGGCTGCGGGGCACCTCGGTATCGGTGGTGCGGTCGTAGACCTGCCAGTATCCGAGGGCGTCGGGCGTGTCGTTCAGCTCGAACTGCTCGTCAAAATAACCGTCCATGGGGCGGATGACCAGCGTATCGCCCTGCGCGACGACGGGGTCGGAGCAGAGGAAGGACTGCTGCTGGCTGTCGGGATGCTCCGCCGCGAAGGCATTGTGCTGGCGGATGATGCAGATGGTCGAGTAGATGCTGTATCCCGCCTCGACGATCTCGGGAGAGAGCTTCGTGCCATCGCTGTCGCGGATGACGTCAGCGCCCCATTTCTTCGCCAGCTCCAGCGTCAGCTTCTCATATCCGGCCTCGCCCGGGAGGGTAAAACCGCCCTGTCTGTACTTCTGATCCATGTCACATTCCTCCATGCATATCGGGTTTTCTGATGTATGTGCTGCATATTTGGAAACGAACGGTCTGCCAATCATATCCTGTGATGATTATATCATGGAACCGTGGTTTGAACAATCCCATTTTCGCTCATTTTCACATCATGCACGCCCATGTTCACACTGAATGATTGACACAGGCGCGTCAAACGCCTATAATAGTTAGTAAGAAATGTCCGACGAATCTACCATATTGTTCACACAAACACATGAGGAGGCATGCATATCATGGAACGTTTTGCATGGATGGGCCGCATCAAGCCCGGCAAGCGCGAGGAGTACAAGCGCCGCCACGATGAGATCTGGCCGGAAATGGTCGAGCTGCTCAAATCCGCCGGCATCCGCAACTACACCATCTGGTCCGACGGCGATGTGCTCTTTGGCTATTACGAGTGCGAGAAGGGCATCGAGTTCGCCGAGAAGACCCAGGCCGGCAGCCCCATCGTGGACCGCTGGAACGTGTACATGGAGGACGTACTCGACCTGGTGATGGACCCCGTCACCGGCGCGCAGCCCAAGCTTGAACAGATGTTTCTGATGGAGTGACACGCATGAAGATCTACCTTGCCATTGACATCGGCGCCTCCAGCGGCCGGCATATCGCCGCATGGCTGGAGGACGGCCGCATCATGACCCGCGAGGTCTACCGCTTCCCCAACGGCGCGGAAATGAAGAACGGCCATCTCTGCTGGGACATCGAGGGGCTTGAGCACCATGTGGTCGCAGGTCTGAAGGCCGCGAAGGAGCAGGGCTATGAGCCCGCCTGCATCGGCATTGACACCTGGGGCGTGGACTTCGTCCTCTTGGACAAGGAAAACCGGCGCGTCGGCGATGCGGTGGCATACCGCGACGCCCGCACCGACGGCATGGATACCGAGCTGGAGAAGGTCATGCCCTTCCCCTTCCACTTCGGCCTGTGCGGCATCGCCAAGCAGCCCTTCAACACCGTGTATCAGATGATGGCGGTGGTGAAGGAGCACCCCGAATATGCCGATCAGGTGGACGACTTCCTGATGATGCCGGAGTATCTCTCCTTCATCCTCACCGGCAAGAAGGCCCACGAGTGGACCAACTGCACCACCGGCGCGCTGTGCAACGCGGATTCCGGCACCTGGTCGGAGACCATCCGCGCGGCGGCGGGCATTCCCGGCAAGTGGTTCCGTACAGCGCTGGTCAAGCCCGGCACCGTGCTGGGTCCGCTGACGGACGCTGTCGCGGCAGAGGTGGGCTACCAGTCCACCGTGATCCTGCCTGCGACCCACGACACCGGCAGCGCCTACATGGCCGTTCCCGCGAAGGACGACGGCGCGGCCTTTCTGTCCTCCGGCACCTGGTCGCTGCTGGGCACGGAGCTGGCCGCTCCCGTCACCAGCGAGACTGCCCTGAACGCCGGCTTCACCAACGAGGGCGGCTACAACGGCACGACCCGCTTCCTCAAAAATATCATGGGCATGTGGATGCTCCAGTGCATTCACAAGGAGATCGACAAGGCACATTCCTTCGCCGAAATGGCACAGATGGCCGCCGAATCCGCCTATCCTGCGTATGTGGATGCGGCGGACAACCGATTCCTCGCACCCGCAAGCATGCTGGAGGAGGTCAAGGCTGCCCTGAAGGACGCCGGCGCTCCGGAGCCCACTGACCTTAGCGATATCCTTCGCGCCGTGACGATGGGTCTGGCGGTCTGCTACGACAAGTCCATCCGCGAGATGAGCGCCATCACCGGCAAGGCATTTACCAGCATCAACATCGTCGGCGGCGGCAGCGCGAATGTCGTGCTGAACCAGATGACCGCTGACGTGACCGGTCTGCCCGTCTACGCCGGTCCCACCGAAGGCACCGCGCTGGGCAATATTGCCGCGCAGATGATCGCCGACGGCACATTTGCCGATCTGGCTGCCTTCCGCGCCGCTCTGCCCAGCAGCTTCGACATCAGGGAATACCTGCCGAAGCAGTAAGTCCCCCACTCTCAATTAAGAATTAAGCATTACGCATTAAGAATTTCCCCGAAAGGATGATTGCAATGACTCTGTACGAACAGGCCAAGGCCAAGTACGCCGCCCTCGGCATCGACGTGGAAGCCGCGATGGACAAGCTGGCGAAGGCGCCCGTGTCCCTGCACTGCTGGCAGGGCGACGACGTGCGCGGCTTCGACGGCGATCCCAACGCCCCCCTGACCGGCGGCATCCAGACCACCGGCAACTACCCCGGCCGTGCCCGCACGCCCGAAGAGCTGATGGCCGATCTGGACATGGCGATGTCCATGTGCCCCGGCACGCCGAAAATGAACCTGCACGCCTGCTACGCCATCTTCGACGAGGAGAACGGCGGCTGGGTTGACCGCGACAAGCTGGAGCCGAAGCACTTCAGGAAGTGGGTCGATTTCTGCAAGGAGCGCGGCCTGGGCTGCGACTTCAACCCCACCTTCTTCTCCCACCCCAAGTGCGATCCGCTGACCCTGTCCTCCCCTAACGAGGAGACCCGCAAGTTCTGGATCGAGCACGGCAAGGCCTCCATCCGCATCAGCCAGTATCTGGCCGAGGAGCTGGGCCAGCCCTGCATCATGAACATGTGGACCGGCGACGGCTTCAAGGACATCCCCGCTGACCGCCTGGGCCCGCGCGTGCGCTACAAGGAGGCCATGGACGAGATTCTCACCGAGCCCTTTGACTTCGACAAGGTCAAGCCCTGTGTGGAATCGAAGGTCTTCGGCATCGGCGTGGAAGCCTACACTGTGGGCAGCGCCGAGTACTCCCTGGCCTACGCTGCGATGAACCCCGGCAAGTGCATCCCGCTGATGGACAACGGCCACTACCACCCCACCGAGGTCGTGTCCGACAAGATCCCCGCGCTGCTGGCGTTCTTCCCCGAGCTGGCGCTGCACATCACCCGCCCCATCCGCTGGGACTCTGACCATGTGGTGCTGCTGGACGACGAGACGAAGGAGATCTGCAAGGAGATCGTTCGCTGCGGCGGTCTGGACGGCAAGGTGCATATGGCGCTGGACTACTTCGATGCGAGCATCAACCGTGTGAGCGCGTGGGTCGTGGGCTTCCGCAATGTGCAGAAGGCGCTGCTGATGGCGCTGCTGACGCCGGTCTGCGAGCATAAGGCGATGCAGGACAAGGATGACTGGACGGCGCTGATGGTGGCGCAGGAAGAAATGAAGACGCTGCCCTTTGGGGAGATCTGGAATGAGTATTGCCGTCGCTGCGGTAAGCCCGAGGATGGCCAGTGGTTCCAGAAGGTGCTGGATTACGAGAAGAACGTCCAGCTCAAGCGCAACTAACAAGGGAAGGGACAAAAAAGGGTCAAGGGGTGAAACCCCTTGCGGGGGATGGAAGGGGCCGCGGAGGCCCCTCCCCGCCGGAGGCCCCGCGCCCGCAGGCGCACAACCCACGCGCCTTTCGAGAATCCCACGGATTCTCGAAACAGCTCGCGCAACTCCAAAAGAGCAGACCCTTGTCCCGGTATCTGACATGTTCCAAATGACGCGCCTGTTCACTGCGGCCGACCCGTCGCGTGATGTATGTCTTCTCCTTTGCGGCACGCTGGTGTTGCGGCATATGTCCTTTCCTTTGCGGCTGGGCTTGGGTGGGGCTTCACGTCTTCTCCTTTGCGCCATGCTGGCGATGCGGCATATGTCCTTTCCTTTGCAGCTGGGCTTGGGTGGGGCTTCATGTCTTCTCCTTTGCGGCTGCGTTGGCTGTTTGAAGAATCCGTTGGATTCTTCAAAGGCGCGCGGGGATTTTGGGCTGCGGCCCGGGGTCTCCGACGGGGAGGGGCCTCCGCGGCCCCTCCACCCCCGTAAGGGCCATCGGCCCTTAACCCTTTTTTCCGCTTTCTTGCAAATTGACTTTACAGGAGGATAAATCCTTATGGGCATGCTTGATATTTCCATCGTGAAAAAGTACATCCGTATGGCCGATGATGGCTGGCACCAGGGCTGGCATGAGCGCAACGGCGGCAACCTCACCTACCGCCTCACCGACGCCGAAGTCGCCGAAATCATCCCCTTCCTCGACGCCGAACCCCGTCCCTGGGTCGCCATGGGCGTCACCGGCGAAAACCTCGCCGGCTCCTACTTCCTCTCCACCGGCTCCGGTAAGTTCTTCCGCAACGTCATCACCGACCCCGAAGACTCCATCTGCGTCGTGGAAATCAACGCCGCGGGCGACTCCTACCGCATCCGCTGGGGCCTGGTGAACGGCGGCAAGCCCACCAGCGAGTTCCCCAGCCACTACATGAACCACTGCGTCCGCGCCAAGGCCACGAACGGCGAGCACCGCGTCATCTACCATGCGCACCCCGCCAACATCATCGCGATGACCTTCGTGCTGCCGCTGACCGACCGTGATTTCTCCCGTGCGCTGTGGAAGAGCGCGACCGAGTGCCCCGTGGTGTTCCCCGGCGGCGTGGGCGTTGTGCCGTGGATGGTTCCCGGCGGCGCGGATATCGCGCTGGCCACGTGCAAGAAGATGGAGGAGTTCGACGCGGCGGTCTGGGCGCACCACGGCCTGTTCGCCTCCGGCCCCGACTTTGACATCACCTTCGGCCTGATGCACACGATCGAGAAGGCCGCGGAGATCTGGGTGCTGCAGAAATCCACGGGCCTCCCCGAGCTGCAGACCATCCAGGACGACGAGCTGCGCGCCATCGCCCGCGACTTCAAGGTCCAGCTCCGCGAGGACTTCCTCGACTGACGACACATCCAGAAGCGCTTCGCCCCCCCGGCGCGGCGCTTCTGCCGTTATGCAGCAAGCATCCGCCATCATAAGGAGGAAACATGATGTCTGCTCAACTGGAAAAGCTTGATCGCGGCCTGGTCGCCGTGAAGACGCCCGACGGCGTGTATCTGTCTTGGCGTCTGCTCCGGGAGGAAGTGCGCGGCGCAGAGAAGGAACGCCTCACCGGCGCGGATTCACCGTCCTGCGCGACGGGAAAGAGATCGCCTTCGTCACGGACAGCACCAACTACCTCGACCCGGACGGGACGGCGGAGGCGGAATATGCCGTGGCTGCCGTGCTGGACGGAAAGACGCTCCCGCCCTGCTCGGCCGTCCGTCCCTGGGCCAACGGCTATCTCGACATCCCCCTGCACAAGCCGGAAGGCGGCGTCACCCCCAAGGGCGACCCCTATGAGTACACCGCCAACGACCTGTCCGTGGGCGATATCGACGGCGACGGCCAGCTGGAGCTGTTCGTCAAGTGGGACCCCACCAACTCGCAGGACGTGTCCATCAAGGGCTACACCGGCCGGTGCTACATCGACTGCATCCGCCTGGACGGCACCCTCCTGTGGCGGCTGGACATGGGCGTGAACATCCGCGCCGGCGCACACTACACGCAGTTCATGGTCTATGACTTCGACGGCGACGGCAAGGCGGAAATGTCCGTCAAGACCGCCCCCGGCACCTGCATCACCCGCTACGGCGCGGACGGCTCCGCCCAGACGGATTACATCACCCTGCCCGAAGAGGACGTGGCCGCCGGCGTGACCCACGGGGACAACTACGTCTGCTCCGCCGAGGGGTACCGGGAGCATCTGGTGGAGATGTTTATGGGCTGGCACGCGCATCCGGAGGTCGTCGCGGGACACTGGCCCAAGACGCTGGAGGCCTGCTGGGGCCTTGAGGAGCGCTACCCCTACCCGCTGAGCCGCGAGAACGCGGAAGCGCTGACAGACGTCTTTATTCGCGAATACGCGCCGTCCCGCTCCCCCAGGAACGAGCTGGACAAGTTCGAAGGCTTCATCTACGACGGCCCGGAATACATGACCATGTTCTCCGGCGACGGCCGCGAGCTGCAGACCATCCGTTTCCCCTTCCCCCGCGTGGACGACGGCCTGCTCTGGGGCGACTACGCCTGGAACCGCATCGAGCCCTGCAACCGCGTGGACCGCTTCCTGTCCGGCGTGGCCTATCTGGACGGCCAGCACCCCTCGCTGATCGTCTGCCGCGGATACTACACCCGCGCCTGCGTGGCGGCCTATGACTGGCAGGGCGGCGCGTTCTCCGAGCGCTGGCGCGTGGATACGGGCTTTGTGCCGATGCAGAATCCCTTCCGCGTCATGCCCGGCGATGCGTCGGACGGCGTGGACCCGGACTTCGGCATACTGGCCGGTCAGGGCAACCACAGCCTGTCCACCGCCGACGTGGACGGCGACGGCTGCATGGAGATCATCTACGGCGCAGCCTGCATCGACCATGACGGCACGATCCGCTACTCCACCGCCGGCACGATGCCCGACGGCCGCCGCGTCAAGCTCGGCCACGGCGACGCGATGCATGTGGCGAAGATCGACCCGGACCGCGAGGGCATCCAGATCTTCAACGTCTTCGAGGGCGGCCGCTCCGTCCCCTACGGCTACGCGCTGCGCGACGGCAAGACGGGCGAGGTCATCTTCGGCGAGCCCTACGCAGGCGACCTCGGTCGCTGCATGATCGGCGACGTGGTGGACGAGCGAGGCCTGGAAATGTGGGCGATGCAGATGCGCAACGTGCAGGGCGATTTCCTCGACGTCAAGAATCCCTCCACCAACATGCGCATCTACTGGGCCGGCGACCTGACCACGCAGTTCACCGACACGCCGGATTATCTGGGCGCGGAGAAGAAGTGCGGCCTCATCAGCGATCACCGGCACGGCGTGATGCTCCGTCCCGAGGGCGTGCTGACAAACAACAGCACCAAGGGCAATCCGGGCCTCGTGGCAGACATCCTCGGCGATTTCCGCGAGGAGCTGCTCCTGCGCACCGAGGACAGCACCGCCATCCGCCTCTACCTGAGCACCGATATCACGACCCACAAGCTGCACACCCTGCTGCACGACACGCAGTACCGCTGCGGCGTCGCCTGGCAGAACAACTGCTACAACCAGCCGGGATACCCCTCCTTCTATTACGCTCACGATATGGACTTCCGCGACGTGTGGAAGGACATGAAGTGACCCATCCCACCCAGCAACGAACCGCCAATCTGCACGGCTGGCGGTTTGCTGAGAGACACAGGCTCCCTGACGGCAGTGTATGCTGCGCATCAGGGAGCCTGTTTATATCGCTTTCCGTGTGTGGATCAACCGTTCTTACCGATCACCCGCATCTCGAAGGGTGCAAGCCTGATCTCCCGGCCCTCCAGCTGGAATGCCTTGGGCTTGTCATCGTTGTTGAACACAAAGCAGGCCTGCTCTGTCCCCTGGGTCCGCGTGACCATTTCGACCCGCTCCGGCAGACCGGAAACGACCGGCAGCGCCGCTTCCTCCGCAGCCATCCGGGCCATTCGTTCGTACAGCGGCTGCGTTCCCACGGCGCCGATGTAATACACCACACCCTCGCCAAAGGCATTGCGGGTGACGGCCGCCGCACCAGCGAAGTAATCCCCGTGATACCGGGCGAGCACCTCGGCGGTGTCTGCCTCCAGGACGTCGCACCACTGCCTGGCATTCAGCTCCGTTCCGTCGGCGAAACGCACCGGCACGCTGTCCCAGCCGATGGGCGCATACTCCACCGCATGCACGCCGGTCATATCCCTGAAAACGCCGGGCAGCTGGGTCATGCAGGCGTTGTTGTGCTCATCCTTCACGCCGCTGCGGGTGGTGAGGATGACTGTGCCGCCCTGCCGCGCAAAGGCTTCCAGCCGCTCCACCACGCCGTCGCCATGCACATACATCTCCGGCGCGCAGACGATGCGGTAGCCGTTCAGCTTTTCGTGCTGGCCGATGATATCCACATTCAGTCCCAACGCGGTGAATGCCCGGTGCAGCCGCTGGAGCTGCTCGAAGTAGTAATAGCCCTCCGTCTGGGGCTGGATCTTGAAGGCATACTCGTTGTCGAAGGAGAAGAGGATCGCCACATCCGAACGGATTTCACTGCCCTGCCATCTCTCCAGCTCCTGCGCGGTTTTGCACAGGTCAGCGAACTCCCGGAAGCGCCGTCCCGGCACATTCGAGTGATCCAGCAGGCCGTGCCAGTGCATCTCGGCGCCGATGTTGGCCGTGCGCCAGCGAAAGTGTACCACCGTGTCCGCGCCGTGGGCAAAGGCCTGCAGGGAGTAGCCCTTGATCATCCCGGGCAGGGGCGGCTTTTCCATCGGGGCCCAGCAGCCCTTGCCGCCGCTGAGCTGCTCCATGATCCAGAAGGGCCTGCGCTTCACGCCGCGCATCATGTCCAGGTGGAAGGCGTGGGAATAGCAGCTTTCATTGTCGCCCGGCAGCCGCGTAGCGGGATAGTTGTCGTAGGAAATGAAGTCCAAGTCGGCAAACTGCCGGTAGAAATCCGGCATGTGCTCGCAGAACCACACGTTGGTAGTCACGGGCCGACCGGGACAATGCTCGCGCAGCTGCGCCGCCTGCCGGTTGCTGAAGTCGATCACATTATCCGAGCAGAACCGGTAGAAATCCAGCATGTAGGCCGGGTTCTGCCAGGCATGGGGCAGGCTGCCATAAGGCGGCTTGATCTGCGGCCAGGCGGAGTATTCCCCGCTCCAGACCACATTGCCGTAGGCGTTGTTCAGCTTTTCGACCGTGCCGTACTTCCGCTGGAGCCAGGCGCGATACTTGCCGGCGCAGTGCCCGCAGTAGCAGAAGTACGCCTCCAGCTCGTTGTCGATCTGCCAGCCGGTCACAGCAGGATTGTCTGCATAATGCTTCGCCATTTCGATGGTAATGCGGTCGGCATAGCGCAGGAAGGTCGGGTTGGTCACACAGCGGTGGCTGCGGATGCCCAGGTTGGTGGGCGTGCCATCCTTCTCCACATGGACAATATCCGGGTGCTTCTCGTACAGCCATAGGGGCGGACAGCTGGTGGGCGTGCACAGAACGACCTCGATGCCCCGCGACGCAAAGAGCTCGATGGCTTCATCCAGCCAAGCAAAGTCGAACACGCCGTCCTGCGGCTCCAGGCGGCACCAGGCGAACTCCGCCAGGCGCACCAGCTTCACGCCGGTCTGCTGCATCAGATCCACATCCGCCGCCCACAGGGCTTTGTCCCAGTGCTCCGGGTAATATGCTACACCGATCTTCATCGTTTTTTCTCCTTTGCATCATGTGGATTCCTTTACGTACAGTATAACGTGCTCAGGCGGTGTCCGTCAATCAGCTCCTGCGGGATTCTCTGCGGGATTTGATTGAATCTTTCGGACAAATATGATACAATCAGTTCAGCACAATAAAGCAAATATCGCCCCACGGAGGTACACATGAGACGAATCCTGAGCCTGCTGGCAGCCATGTCCATGCTGCTGACCACCTGCTTCGCCGCTGCGGAAGAAGTCTGGGCCCCGAACGAAGCCCCCGCTGTACGCAACAGCATGGCCGAGGCAGACCGCATCGCCGCGCAGAACGCTATTCTCGAAAAGGGCACGCTGCTCTTTTCCGGCGCGACCAACAAAGGCTATTTCCCGTCCGATATTTCCTGGCTGACCGGCGCTGATCTGGACGACGCCATCGCCCTCTTGTGGGCGTGCGATGACGTGACCCACGGCGGCTGGGGCGTGCTGGGCCTGAACGTCAACTACAAGCAGGAGGACATCAAGGCCATCTCCGACCAGCCGGACAAGGAGCGCCTGATGCTCATCCCCATCCGCGAGCTGATCACCATGGGCGGCGGCGCGGCGTCTCCCGACAAGGTGACGAAGTTCTCCCTCGGCGCATGGAACGGCGGCCGCGTTGCCGGTCTGTACTTCCTCGAAGCCGATGCGGCAGCAGAAATGGCTGCCCATCTGGCGGAAGTGGAGGCCTCCAACGCCATCATCCACACCTATGACGGCGACCTCTCCAACGAAAACGCCATCCCAGAAGCACGCGCGGTCTACGCCTACCTCCAGGAGACCTGGGGCAGCGCCTGCCTCACCGGCCAGATGGAATCCACCTGGATGGGCTCCCCGGACTACGAGATGAACTTCATCGAGAAGCACACCGGCAAGCTGCCCGCCATCCGCGGCCTGGACTTCATGCACAACGACTTCCAGGGCGTGGTGAACCGCTCCATCCAGTGGTGGGAGAAGGGCGGCATCCCGCACATCTGCTGGCATACCGGCAGCAACTTTGCCTCCGGCTACAACGAGAGCAAATCCCACAACCTGGATTGGGACAAGGCTCTCACCCCCGGCACGAGCGAATACGCCAAGCTCCTCAAGGCCATGGACCGCGCCGTGCCCTACCTGCAGCAGCTGGAGGACGCGGGCGTTCCGGTGTTGTGGCGGCCCTTCCACGAGCTGGACGGCGGCTGGTTCTGGTGGTCCAAGGGCGGCAGCGAGAGCTTCGTCAAGCTCTGGCAGCTGATGTACAGCCGCTACACCGATTACTGGGGCCTGGACAACCTGATCTGGCTCCTGGGCTACTCCGGCAACGGCGGCAGCATGGCGGCCTGGTATCCCGGCGACGACTATGTTGACCTCATCGGCGCGGACAGCTACACCGCCGGCGCCAACGGCCGCCTGTATGAGGAGGTCGTGACCATCGCCCCCGAGGGCATGCCCATCGTGTTCCACGAGTGCGGCAGCATCCCCACGGAAAAGCAGATGGCTGAGGCCAACGCCCCCTGGCTGATGTTCATGGTCTGGCACACCAGCCACCTCACCGACGGCAAGTCCAACACGCCCAGGTCCCTGCAAAGCATCTACCAGAGCGATTACTTCATCACCCTGGACGAGCTGCCTGATTTCAAGTAAACTCCCCATCATCGCCATCCGGTATAGCGCCGGATGGTTTTTTCTTGCTGTCAGAATACGGGAAAGCCCCGGACATACGCCGGGGCCAGGCTCTGTGAAGCTGTCTTATTCCCCGATGGTCAGATACTCGTCCATGTAGGCGATCAGCATTTCCGCTTCCTCCACCGTCTCACAGCCGAGCGTGAAGGAGCAGCAGCCCTTTTCGCCGAAGGGGATGCACCGGCAGCCCATGCAGACCGTCATTTTCATATCCAGTCCCAGGGCCGCAACGTCAGCGTCCAGCGTGAACAGTACGGTGATTGCGCCGGTCTCCGCATCCCGCTCCGCACGGAGCAGCTGCTCATTGGTCACGGCGATGCCCTCAGCCGTCAGACTCTGAATACCAGCCTGCATGATGCTGCTGCAGAACGCCATCACCTCTTCGTCGCTGAGGTCGCCCAGAATCCCGGGCACCCATGCAGCGATGATGTTGGGATGCGATGCAGCGGCTTCGTCGTAATCGGGAAACAGCCGGAAAAGGGTATCCAGCCCGGCTGCTTCCCCCTGCTGGAGCAGATCGCGTTCGCTGACCGCAATACAGAAATCATCAAACTCGACGATGCGTCTCTCCTCTTCGCCCAGACAGGCTGCCGGCAGCAGGAGCAGCATAACCAGCAGCAAGGCAATCCACTTTTTCACAGGCAATTTCTCCCTTGGACGCCAATGATTGCGACACTTGCGGCATTGTGCATAAATGGTTCATCGCACCGCCCCAATGATACAATATTCGCAAACATACGTCAACGGCGTGTTGCAATTTTGTTATTATTGCTGTATACTATCCTTGTCAACGTCTCTATCCTGTATATGTAACCGCAAAAGGGAGGTTCCATCACCATGAATCGACTGAATATCTATGCCTTTGCCGACGAAGCCTCCGGCCAGATCGACCGTCAGATCGCAGCCATGCAGCGCAACGGCCTGCAGGGTCTGGAGATCCGCGGCGTGGACGGGCAGAACATTTCCGACATCACTGTAGAGAAGGCTCAGGAAGTCCGCCGCAAGCTGGATGACGCCGGCCTGTGCGTCTGGTCCATGGGCTCCCCCATCGGCAAGATCGGCATCGAATCCGATGACTTTGCCGCCCACCTGGACAAGCTTCGCCATACCCTCGTCCTGGCCGATGTGCTGGGCGCAAAGAACCTGCGCATGTTCTCCTTCTACATGCCTGCCGACAAGGTCGCCCAGTGGAAGAACAAGGTGTTTGATCAGGTGGGCGAGATGCTGCGCGTGGCAGAGGGCAGCGGCGTCGCCATGTGCCACGAGAACGAAAAGGGCATCTACGGCGACAACGCCCAGCGCTGCCTTGAGCTGCTGGAAGCCTTCCCCCAGATGGACGGCATCTTCGATCCGGCCAACTTCGTCCAGTGCGGCCAGGACACCGCCGAGGCCTGGAAGCTCCTGCGGGATCGCATCAAGTACCTGCACATCAAGGACGCGCTGGAAGACGGTAAGGTCGTCCCTGCTGGCAAGGGCATCGGCAATGTCCGCGCCATTCTGGATGACTTCCGTGCCCGCGGCGGCAATGCTGTGACCATCGAGCCCCACCTGAGCGTCTTTGCCGGCCTGAAGGATCTGGAGCGCGCAGGCGAGGAAACCAAGATCGACCCCTTCACCTACGAGAGCAGCGACGCCGCCTTCGACGCGGCCTGCAACGCCCTCAAGGCGCTGCTGTAAGGAGGAATCACCGTGGACAAGAAGATTCGGCTGGGCATCATCGGCATCGGCAACATGGGCAGCGGCCACGCCTGCCGCGTGGTGGACGGCGAGTGCCCCGACTTTGTGCTGACTGCCGTGGCGGACATCAACCCTGCCCGAGAGGACTGGGCAAAGAAGCGCCTGGGCGAAAATGTGGCGTTCTTCCACACCGCACAGGAAATGCTGGACAGCGGCCTGATCGACGCGTGCATCGTCGCCACGCCCCATTATGACCATCCCGGGCTGGCGATCGAGTGCATGAAGCGCTCCATCCACGTCATGGTGGAGAAGCCCGCCGGCGTGTACACCAAGCAGGCGCGCGAAATGATGGAAGTCGCCGATCAGCACCCTGAGGTCGTGTTCGGCATGATGTTCAACCAGCGCACCAACCACGTCTACCGCAAGGCCCGCGAGCTGGTGCAGAGCGGCAAGTACGGCCGCATACGCCGCACCAACTGGATCATCACCGACTGGTACCGCACCCAGCATTACTATGACTCCGGCGCGTGGCGTGCGACCTGGGCGGGCGAGGGCGGCGGCGTGCTGCTGAACCAGTGCCCCCATCAGCTGGACCTGTGGCAGTGGATCTGCGGCATGCCCGTCAAGGTGCAGACCCACATGAAGTTCGGCCAGTGGCACGACATCGAGGTCGAGGACGACGTGACCACCTATGTGGAGTACGAAAACGGCGCGACTGGCGTGTTCGTCACCACCACCGGCGACGTCCACGGCACCAACCGTTTCGAGATCCAGATGGACAAGGCCAAGATCGTGGTGACCTACGGCGGCATCGAGCTGAAGGAATTCAGCGTCTCCGAGCCGGAATGGACCGCCACCTGCAAGGAAGGCTTTGCCTGCATGCCCGCCACGGACGTCACCGTGGAGACCGACGGCAAGAACGAACAGCACAACGGCGTCATCAATGCCTGGGGCGGCGCGATCCTGCGCGGCGAGCCGCTGGTCGCCGACGGCCGCGAGGGCATCAACGGCCTGATGCTGTCCAACGCCATGCATCTGTCCGCCTTCCTGGGCAAGGAAGTGACGCTGCCCATCGACGAGGATCTCTTCAAGGAAGAGCTCATGAAGCGCGTCGCCACCTCCCGCCACAAGGCAGCCCCCGCCCAGCCTGCGGAGGTCGTTGACCTGAGCAGCACCTACGGCGGCGGCAAATAATGTCTGGCGATCCGTTATGCCCTGCTCACCCATACTATCCGGATCAGAGGTGCATCCCATTGACCGATCAACCAGTCTGGCGATATGAATCGCAGATGCCCGAGGGGCGCGAGTTCGAGATCTATCACTCCACCAACACCAATCCGCAGCCTACGATCTATCAAAGCCACCATTTCTACGAGCTCTTCTTCATTCTGCGCGGCTCCCTCCACGTGATCGCCGATGAAGAGGATCTCACCCCCGTGCCGGGTGATGTACTGGTGTATCCGCCGAACTGCATGCACCGTGTCATGCATACCGATGCTTCCGTCCCCTACGAACGCTTCTACATCTACCTTTCACGGGCGTACCTCCAGGCCATCAGCACGGAGGATTACCGCTTCATCGACATTCTGGACAGGCTGACGCGGGACGGGCACCATTGCTTCAACCTGGGCGAAGAAGCCGTCGCAGCCCTTGTTCCCATGGTGGATGAGATCATCGAAGCCGCCAGGGATACTTCTCCCGCAGCAACCATCGCCAACCGCTGCCGGATGACGATCTGCCTGATCCATCTGCTGGGTCTGCTGGAAGAAAGCCTTACTTCCACGGCAGATCGCGAAAAGCACCGGATGAACGAAATGATCCGCTACATCAACCAGAATGCAGCTCAGGCGCTGTCCCTGGATCATCTTGAGGAGGCTTTCGGCGTCAACAAATTCGTGCTGCTGCACGAGTTCAAGAACTATACCGGCATGTCCATCTACCAGTACATCCTGACCCGTCGGGTGATTCTTGCCCAGCAGCTGATCCAGGAGGGCGCCAAGCCCAACCAGGCCTGCGAGCAAAGCGGTTTCTCCGACTACACCAGCTTTTACCGTGCCTTCAAGTCACGCACGGGGCAGTCACCCAACCAGTACATCAGATCGCTGCAGGAGTGACCCGCCTGTTTCATGGCAGCAGGCTGTCCCACATCAGCCCGCAGGCAGATTCAAGCACCTCTTGATGGACAAAGCATGCCTCCTGTGCTATGATGATCCCACACCGGTGATCACACAGCACAGGAGGTCTTCCCATGACCGTCAATCTCCCCTTTGACATGCAGCGCACGGGCGCCCTGATCGCCCGGCTGCGCAAGGAGCACCACATGACGCAGATGCAGCTCGCCGATACGCTGGGCATCAGCTTCCAGGCCGTTTCCAACTGGGAGCGTGGCCAGTCGATGCCCGATATTTCGAAGCTCCCGGAGCTGGCGGAGCTCTTCGGGACAACCATCGACGAGCTGCTGGGCCGCCGCTGTCCGGTTCTGGAGCAGGCGGCTGCGGAGCAGCTGCGGGTGCACCTGAACAGCGCGACCGTGACACTGGCTGAGGCTGCCGAGGCTGCGCCTTTCCTTCCGCCCGAACAGGCGGAGGAGCTGCTTTCGCATGTCGATGACGGCGAGCTGCACCATGACTGCACGACCAAACTGTATGACCTGCTGCCCTTCATGAGCACCGCGCAGGTCGATACGCTCCTGCAAAAGCGCCTCGCGTCGGATGACTATGCATTCCTGCTCCCCTTCTGCTCCAATACCGCGCTGGACGCCGCTGTTCAAGCACAGCTTGAAGCGGGGCGGGATATCACGCCGTTCCTCCCCTTTCTGTCCAATCCCACTCTGAGGGCCCTCTGGAACGCCCGCATCGCAAGAGGCGAATCCACCGCCGGGTTCCTGCCCTTCCTCCCGACGGCGGATATCGACCGATTCGCCCTGGAGCGCATCGGACGCGGCGAAGACTTCGCCGAGTGCCTCCCCTTCATGAGCGACGGAGCCATCACCCGCCTATTCCAAACGCGGATCGCGCAGAAGCAGGATGTGCACATGCTGCTGCCCTTCCTGCCGACAGGCGTCATCGACCAGCTGGCGCGGACCCTCACAGCCGAATAAACCGCAGGCATGTCCCCACCGGGCATGCCTTTTTCCGTGCACGCGAAAAAGCGGAGAAGCCAAAGCTTCCCCGCCCGGGATCACTATGGAATTACATGGAGGCCTTCAGCTCCGCGATGCGGGCCGTCACCTGCTCCAGCTTCTGCTGGTTCAGGGCCAGCTTGGCCTTCTCCTGCTCCACCAGGGCGGCAGGGGCCTTCGCCACGAAGCCCTGGTTGTTCAGCTTGCCCTCCGCGCGGGCAATCTCCTTCGTCAGGTTCTCCTGCTCCTTGGCGAGGCGGGCGAGCTCCTTGTCGAAGTCCACCAGATCGCCCAGGGGGATGTACACCGTCGCAGCCTCGGTCACGGCAGACACAGTCTTCTCCTCGCCCAGCTGATCGGCAGCGATGACCACGGTCTCGCTCGCGCCGGCGAGGCGGCGGAAGTACATGTCGGAGGCGGTCAGCGTATCCGCCCAGCCCTCGTTGGCCACAAACATCATGCGGGTACGCTTGGAGGGCGCCACGTTCATCTCGGTGCGCAGGTTGCGGATGGTGCGGATCATCTCGATCACGCCGCCCATCAGCTTCTCGTCCTGCGGGAAGTCCAGCTCGGCCTTGATCTCCGGCCAGGCCTTCAGCATCAGGAAGCCCTCAGCGCCCGGCAGGGACTTGTACACCTGCTCGGTGAGGAAGGGCATGAAGGGGTGCAGCAGCTTCAGCAGACCTTCCAGGACGTAGAGCAGCACGCCCTGCACGGCCTTCTTGGCGGCCTCATCCTCGCCGTTCAGGCGCGGCTTGGCCAGCTCGATGTACCAGTCGCAGAACTCGCTCCACGCGAAGTCATAGATGCGGTTGGCAGCCAGGCCGAACTCGCCCTCCTCCATGTTGCCGGAGATCTGGCGGGCAGCGTCCTGGAAGCGGCTGAGGATCCACTTGTCGGCGGTCGTCAGCATCTCGGGCTGCATCTCCACGCGCTCGTTCACGTTCATCAGCACGAATCGGCTGGCGTTCCACACCTTGTTGGCAAAGTTGCGGGCAGCCTCCACCTTCGCCTCGGCATAGCGGGTGTCGTTGCCGGGGGACACGCCCATCACCAGGGAGAAGCGCAGCGCATCCGCGCCGAACTTGTCGATGACCTCCAGCGGATCCACGCCGTTGCCCAGGCTCTTGGACATCTTGCGGCCCTGCTCGTCGCGCACCAGGCCATGGATCAGCACGGTCTTGAAGGGCGTCACGCCGTCCATCTGCTCCACGCCCATGGTGATCATGCGGCTCACCCAGAAGGTGATGATATCATAACCGGTCACCAGCGTGTCGGTGGGATAGAAGTACTTCAGGTCCTCGGTGTTGTCCGGCCAGCCCAGCGTAGAGAAGGGCCACAGGGCGGAGGAGAACCAGGTATCCAGCACGTCCTCATCCTGATGGATATTCTTGCTCTGGCACTTGCTGCAGCAGCAGGGATCCTCGCGCAGGACCATCATTTCGCCGCAGTCGTCGCAGTACCACACGGGAATCCGGTGGCCCCACCACAGCTGACGGGAGATGCACCAGTCGCGGATGTTGGTCATCCAGTTCATGTACTGCTTGGAGAAGCGCTCGGGCACGAACTGGGTCGCGCCGGAGGTCACGGCCTCGATGGCGGGCTTGGCCAGCGTCTTCATGGACACGAACCACTGCTTGGACACCATCGGCTCGATGACCGTGTGGCAGCGGTAGCAGGTGCCGACCTCGTGGGTCAGGGGCTCCACGGACTTCAGCAGACCCAGCTCGGTCAGGTCCGCCACGATGGCCTTGCGGGCCTCGGCAGTGGTCATGCCGGCGTACTTGCCGCAGTCCAGCACCTCAAGGTTCTCGATATCGTCGCTGGCGTCCGCCGCGCCGGTCATGTGGCCGTCGTAGGTGAAGCAGCGCACGAGGGGCAGGTTGTGGCGCGCGCCGACCTCGTTGTCGTTGGGGTCATGGGCGGGGGTGATTTTCACCACGCCGGTGCCCTTGGTCATGTCCGCATGCTCGTCGCACACGATCGGGATCTCGCGGTTGATCAGCGGCAGGATCACGTGGCAGCCGTGCAGGTGGGCATAGCGCTCGTCCTCGGGGTTGATGGCCACGGCGGTATCGCCCAGCATCGTCTCGGGACGGGTGGTCGCCAGCTCCAGCATCTCGCCGGTCTCCTTCACGGGGTACAGCAGGTGCCAGAAGTTGCCCTGCTTCTCCTCGTAGGTCACCTCTGCGTCGGAGATGGAGGTCTCGCAGCAGGGGCACCAGTTGACCAGGCGCGCGCCGCGGTAGATCAGGTTCTTCTCATACAGGCGGCAGAAGGTCTCGCGCACGGCCTTGGAGCAGCCCTCGTCCATCGTGAAGCGCTCGCGGCTCCAGTCGCAGGACACGCCCATGCGGCGCTGCTGGTGCACGATGCGTCCGCCGTAGTCTTCCTTCCACTTCCAGGCGCGCTTCAGGAAGCCCTCGCGGCCCAGGCTCTCCTTGGTCAGGCCTTCCTTCGCCATGGCCTCGACGATCTTCACCTCGGTGGCGATGGCAGCGTGGTCCGTGCCGGGCAGCCACAGGGTCGGGTCGCCCTTCATGCGGTGGTAGCGGATAGCCGCGTCCTGCAGCGTGCAGTCCAGCGCATGGCCCATGTGCAGCTGGCCGGTGATGTTGGGCGGGGGCATCACGATGGTGAAGGGCTTCTTGCCCTCCACGCGATGCGCGGTGAAAGCGCCGGACTCTTCCCAGGCCTTGTACAGCTCATTCTCAATAGCTTGGGGATTATACGTCTTTTCCATTTCCATGGTAGTCACCTCTATGTTCATCGTAGTCAGAATGTCACAGACGGCTCATGCGGGCGACCGCGCCCACATGGCGCAAGGCTATGCAGTTCATACGGGTCACCACCTTCCTGCTTTACTTATTCAGACAAATGCAAGAATCAGGCATACAATCAGACCAATCACTGCGGCGTACTTCGTTACCATCGCCCAACTGTGCAGGCCGCGTTTCTCCAACGCTGGTACCAGCCAGCACATCATCGCAGCGAACAACAGCATCACAACAAACTCGCCAACACTCAGGTTGCTCTCGTTTATTTTCCAGTATCTTGCTGTTGTCATCGTACATTCCTCCAAAAAGCAAAGCAGCCCCATCCCGAAGGACGGAGCTGCTCCGTGGTACCACCTTGCTTCGCAAACGGGGATGGACACAGTCCACCCGATCGCCTCTGACGCGCTGTAACGGGCGCGAGCCGCACCAAGCTACTGACAGAGAATCCCTGCGTTCAAATGATGCTCTGTGAAGCGACCTTCCCTCACCCGACGCGCAGGCGGTCTTCCAGCCGGTGAACCGCCCTCTCTATCCGCACGGACATTGAGGTACTCCTCTTCATTTGCGAGCGATGTGTACTTTATTTGGGGCCATACCTTGCATGGCCGCGGAAGTCAACTCAATTCCCGCGCAAGATCGGCGGAAAGAGGGTCGAAGACCCCTTACGCGTCCTTCTCCTCGTTCTTCACGACGACCTGAACGCCCTTGTAGTAACCGCACTGCTTGCAGACGCGGTGAGCCAGCTTCATCTCATGGCACTGGGGGCACTCAACGATGCCGGGCAGGGTGAGCTTCCAGTTAGCCTGACGGCTGTGCTTGCGAGCCTTAGAGATCTTTCCCTTAGGAGTAGCCATTATTACACCTCCTCATCCTTTTATGGGGCAGCCATTGCTGACCTCAGTTTTCTTCGTTGTCAGACTTTTCAGCCAGCAACTGCTGCAATGCCGCAAAAGGACGCTGAACATTCAAATCGTCCTGGCAAAGCATCGTCACATCTTCCCCCACGCCGTCGAACTCGCACACGCAATCTTCCCGACAGAGGAAGCGCATGGGCAGATTGAACATCACGTAGGACAGCGTCAGCTTGGTCAGGTCAAGAGCGCCGCCATCATAGCAGAAGCTCTCATCGTCCTCCGGATCGCCTCCGTGAACGAAGGTTTCCCGGAATTCGCCCTCCACAACACTGGACGCAGGGGCAAGACAATTGGCGCATTGAGCATGAGCGACCGTGGTAAGCTTTCCGTCCAGCGTGACGCTGCCGTCTTCATCGGCGACCATAACGCCCGTGATCACGACCGGGTCAAAACCGACCTCCGCGCCGTTCACGTCCTGCGGAGCCATGGTCTGCTCCACGGAAAAGGCGTATTCCGTACCGGGATTACGCAGTGCACGGAGAACATCCAGCTTCAAGTGCTCATCACCTCAAATTAGACCGTCTCATATTATAGGATTTTCTCGCGGATTTGTCAACACCTTTCCGCAGAAAAAACGGTAAAGACCGGGGGAAAATCTCCCCCGGCGCTTATACGCTTGATTGGATTACTTGCCCTCAACCAGTTCCTTGGTATCGCGGGCGATCATGATCTCCTCGTTGGTGGGGATGACGCACACGGTGACCTTGGAATCGGGGGTGGAAATAACAACTTCCTTGCCCCTGCAGTTGTTGACTTCCTTGTCGATCTTGATGCCCAGCCAGCCGAACTGCTCCATGACAGCCTCGCGCAGCTCGGGACCATTCTCGCCGATGCCGGCGGTGAAGACGATCACGTCCACGCCGTTCATCGCGGCGATGTAGGAGCCGATCAGCTTCTTGATCTGGTAGTGCAGCATGTCGCGGGCCAGCGCAGCGCGCTCGTGGCCGCCGTCCGCCAGACGATCGATATCGCGCATGTCGGAGGTGCCCTCGCCGGCGATGCCCAGCAGACCGGACTGCTTGTTCATCAGGTTCAGGACCTGATCGGGGGTCATGTTCTTGTTGTTGGCGATGAACTGCACGACCGCGGGATCGCAGGAGCCGCAGCGGGTGCCCATCAGCAGGCCCTCGAGGGGGGTCAGGCCCATGGAGGTGTCAACGCACTTGCCATCGACCACGGCGGACAGGGAGGAGCCGTTGCCCAGGTGGCAGACGATGATCTTCTTGCCCACGGGATCGATGTTCAGGAACTCGCACACGCGCTTGGACACGTAGCGGTGAGAAGTGCCGTGGAAGCCGTAGCGGCGCAGGCCCATCTCCTTGTAGTATTCATAGGGCACGCCGTACATGAAGGCCTTCGGGGGCATGGTCTGATGGAAGGCGGTGTCGAACACGGCGACCTGGGGCGTGGTGGGCATGACCTTCTCGCAGGCCTCGATGCCCATCAGGTTGGCGGGGTTGTGCAGCGGGCCCAGGGGGATGTACTTGCGGATGGCCGCCTTGACTTCCTCGGTGATGATGCAGGAGGCGGTGAACTCCTCGCCGCCGTGCAGCACGCGATGGCCGACAGCGCCGATCTCGTCCATGGACGCGATGACCTTGGACTCCAGCAGGGCCTTGATCATCAGGTCGCAGGCGACGACGTGGTTCTCGATGGGCTGCTCGAACTTGGCGTTCACATTGCCCTCGGCGTCCTTCTGCTTCAGGTTCGCGCCTTCCAGGCCGATGCGCTCCACGCCGCCCTTGGCGATGACGCTCTCGTTGTCCATGTCCACCAGCTGGTACTTCAGGGAGGAAGAACCAGCATTCACAATCAGGATCTTCATGTTCATGCACTCCTTATTCATCATGATATGCGGTATCTTGAACGGAACCGCCCCGGCAGAAGCTCCGCCGGGGTGGAAGGGGTCTTACTTGACGATGGTGCCGTACACCTCGCGGCCGCAGGCGGCAGCGTTGCTTTCGTCGGTGTCGATGTGCATGGCCAGGGCGAACTTCTCGCTCACGCGGACGACCACATCGCCGAAGATCAGGGCGCGGCCCTCGTTGTCGATCTTCACGGACACGATCTCCTTGTCCTGCACGCCGAAGACCTCAGCGTCAGCGGGGGTCATGTGGATGTGACGCTTCGCAGCGATCACGCCCTCGGTCAGCTCGACCTCGCCGCAGGGGCCGACGAGCTTGCAGGCGCCGGAACCGGCGGTGTCGCCGGACTCACGGATGGGAGCGGCGCAGCCGATGGAACGGGCGTCGGTCAGGGAGATCTCCACCTGGGTGGCGGGACGGACGGGGCCCAGGATGGACACGCCGGTCAGGGTCTTCTTGGGGCCCACGACGTCCACGCGCTCCGCGCAGGCATACTGGCCGGGCTGGGACAGGTCCTTCTTATGGGTCAGCTGATAGCCGGCGCCGAAGAGGGTCTCCAGATCCTTCTGGGAAACGTGCACGTGACGGGCGGAGGTCTCGACGATAAACTTGCTCATGGTGTATATCCTTCCTTTCGGTTGAATTCCTTCACATATTATAGCACCAATTGACAGGGAATACAATGTCATTTTCGGAAAAAGTCGGCGGAACAGGGCATGATTTGAAACCCCTTTCACGTCTTTATTCCGACGCGAATGGATTCAGCTTCCGCCAGAAGCTGCGGGGATCCTCCTGCAGGCGGATGAGCGCCCTTTTCAGCCGCACGCGCCACACGGGCATGCCCCGTGCCAGCAGCAGGTCGGTCTGCATCAGCCGCCATTGCAGGAACGCGCTGTCTCCGTTCTTCGTGCCGTCATGGAAGGCGTTCTCCACGCCGTTTGCGCGGTAGGGCTTCATCAGCCGGTACGGCCCGCAGTGCAGGAAATGCTCGAAGGCCGCGCAGCCGTCCGCAGGGCGGAAGGGCATGTGCGCAAGGTGCTCGCCGTATGCGCAGACCATGTCCTCCACGAAGCGCAGCGCGTCCTCCTGACTGCGGCGGATCGCCTCGCAGGGACGCTCCCCTGCCCCCGCCATCACCGGGCCGTCCGCGTCATAGCCCGTGCACAGCGGCGCATCCTCCAGCAGAAACTGCTCCCGCGCCACCCACGACACACAGGGCGACTGTCCGTACAGCGTCCGGTACGGCACGCCGCGCCGGTCAGGAGCATCGCTGTCCGTGTGGGTGAGGAAGGCCGTGATGTCCGCGCCGGTCAGGTCCCGGATGACCGCCTCGCTGCGCAGGTTGTAGCCCACGTCAAAGGTAGCGCACTTCCCGGTGAACTTCGGTGCAATGTACGCCCGGGCATGCTCCCGGTACGCTGCCGCGCCCGCCGCGTCCCAGCACTGCTGACAGGCCGCGATAAACCGGGGCAGCGCTTCCTCCGTCAGGAGCTGCTGCATGGACAGACCCGCCACCTCCATTGCCGAGGGCGCCTCGTCCATCCGCAGCGACGGCGACAACATTGTGCAGAGCGTCTCCGGCGTGTGGGCCGTCACATCCACCCAGTCCGGCAGCTGGCTCAGCTCCTCCGGCTGCCGGAAATGCAGCGGAAACGCCGCCTTGCGCGAGATTCGCACATAATCCGACGGCACCTGTACCCTCAGGGCCGGCGCGACCACATCATACGCCCGCTTCACCCAGTAGCCGTCCCTGGCGATAAACACGATGCGGTCAAACCCGCCCCGCTGCATCGCCTTCGCCAGCCACACCGCGTGGGAGAACATGTACATGCCCAGCGTGCCGTACATGTGGCTGCAGCCCGGCTTCTGCGCCGTTTCCAGCATCGCGCGGAAGCCGGAGAAGCGCATCGCTTCATGGGGGATGTACAGCGTTTCAGCCCTGTTTTTCATCGTCATGGCCAGCTCCTTTCTGCAGCGTCAGTCCGCCGCGTGCTCGTCGATCACCGCGATCATCTGCCCGGCCCGGCAGCGTACCAGCGGCGCAGGCGTACCGGGGACGATATGCGCCGTCTGCGGGAGCGCCGTCAGCTTCCTGCGGATGCGCGGCGGCAGCGGATCCTCCGCCATACAGGGGCGCAGCTCGTCCCCCGCCAGGTCGATCCCGGCTTCATACAGCCCCTTTTGCAGCCCTACTCCGATCTCCTGCACCCGGCCGTGCATCAGGCGCAGATCGGTCATCAGCCCATCAATCACGGCATTGCGGATCAGCATTTTTTCAGCTCCCAGTAGAGGAACAGCGGAATGCGCCGGATCATCGTCAATGACCGGAACAAGTCCGCCTCCTCCTGTGTGGCGCGGGGCTCATGCATATCCGTGAGGATCAGCCCAGCCGCGAGGAAGGCCTTCACATATTCGCTGAGCGTCCGGTGCCGCCAGATGACGCTGGTCGTGCCGTTTGGCAGCGGCGCATCCCACTCGCGGGGCTCGAAGTAATTCTTCACCACGACCTCACGGGTTTCCCCCTGCCCCTGACGGCCGATGCCGCTTTCATGATTGCCGTCGAAGCAGGGGTGCAGCATGCTGACGAACATGCGCCCGCCAGGCTTCAATACGCGAACCGCTTCCGCCAGCGTACCCGCGAGATCCTCCACGTCCATCAGCATCATCGAAGACAGCACCACATCGAAGGACGCGTCCGTGAGCCCGAAGAGGTCGTTCGCGTTGCGCACATGGCAGGTGATGGCGAGCCCCTCGCGCTGCGCCTGCTGACAGGCATAGGCAACAGCCGCCTCCGAGCAGTCCACCGCAGTCACATCCGCGCCCGCAGACGCCAGTTTGCGCGAATAGCCGCCCTCGCCGCAGCCCAGGTCGAGGATGCGCAGGCCGCGCACATCCCCCATATACCACAGCATATGCGGCATGATGAACTGCATCCGGCTCTCGCCCGTCTGCGCCAGGGTCAGCCACTCCTCGCCCATCGCGTTCCACGAACGGGTCGAGCTGTCATGCTTCATATCCGCCATTTCCTCACCTCCCGTTTGCTGATATCATATCACATTCGTCCGCCGCATTCAAGCCAATGAAAAAGGCCGCACCGCCAGCGATGCGACCTGTATGTGTGCTTACTTGTCGTAGTTGACGACCAGGGAGAAGTCCGCAGCCTTCAGGGACGCGCCGCCGATCAGGCCGCCGTCGATCTCGGGCTGAGCCATCAGGCCCTTGACGTTCTTGGGGTTCATGGAGCCGCCGTACTGGATGCGCACCTTGTCGGCGCACTCCTGACCATACACGCGGGCGATGGCCTTGCGGATCACGCCGATGGTCTCGTTGGCCTGCTCATCGGTGGCGGTCAGGCCGGTGCCGATGGCCCAAACGGGCTCGTAAGCGATGATGACTTCCTCGGCCACCTGCTCGGCGGTCAGGCCGTTCAGGGCCATGATGGTCTGGAAATCCACCAGGCCGTCGGTCGCGCCGGCTTCACGGACTTCCTTCATCTCGCCCACGCACAGGATGGCCTTCAGGCCAGCACCCACAGCGGCCAGCACGCGCTTGTTGACGGTGCGGTCGGTCTCGCCGAAGTACTGACGGCGCTCGGAGTGGCCGATGACCACGTATTCCACGCCGGCGGCGACCAGCATGTCGGCACTCAGCTCGCCGGTGTAAGCGCCGGACGCGGCCCAGTGCACGTTCTGCGCGCCGACCTTGATGTTGGAGCCGGCAGCGGCTTCCTTCACCGCAGCGATGTCCACCGCGGGCACACACACGACCACGTCGCACGCAGCGTCCGCCACCAGGGGCTTGAGCTCATTGACCAGCGCCGCAGCCTCGGCGGGGGTCTTGTTCATCTTCCAGTTGCCAGCAATAATGGGCTTGCGCATTGGAATCACCTCATATCATTATTTGCAAGGGAAAGCCGTCCCCGCAGAAATACGGGGACGGTTGAAGTCATTGTAACTCGCCGTCGGCAGACTGCAAATCGAAAACCGGCGACATGCGCGGCGATTTTCGCGCTTTTCCGTCAGGAAAAGCTTCCTTACACGGAGGAGCGGCCGGGAGCGCAGCGACCAGCGACGGAGTGCAAACTCGTCAAAATGCCATCAGCATTTTGACGAAGGCCATCAGGCCTCGTCCAGAGCCGCAACGCCGGGCAGGACCTTGCCCTCGAGGTACTCCAGGGAAGCGCCGCCGCCGGTGGAGATGTGGGTCATCTTGTCGCCCAGACCCATCTGCTCAACAGCAGCCGCAGAGTCGCCGCCGCCGATGATGGTGACAGCCTCGGAATCGGCCATCGCCTGCGCCACAGCCAGGGTGCCCTTGGCCAGGGTGGGGTTCTCGAACACGCCCATGGGGCCGTTCCAGATGACGGTCT
>SVGU01000003.1 GCA_015056155.1 Clostridiales bacterium | reverse complement strand
TCATGTCCATGTAGACGGTCGCGGGCAGGAACTCGCCAGCCAGGAAGAAGCAGCGCTCGCCATCCAGGTAACCAGCGTTACGGACGGTGTAGTACAGCTTGGTCTGGGCTTCTTCGTCGTTCTCCAGATAGGGGGCGATATCCGCCATATAAGGAGCGGCCAGGAGGGGATCCAGGTCCAGCCACATGAAGATGTCCGGCAGGGTGCCGGCAGCGGCGTTGTTGGTCAGGTCCGCGGTCACGGTCGCGGTGGTGGTGCGAACGATCTCGACGGTGATGTTGGGATACTGCTCGGTGAAGGAAGCGGCCAGCGCTTCAGCCATCTCGAAGTCGTCCCAGATCATGACGGACAGGGTGATGGGGTCGGTGGTGTTCATGGCGGGCATGTTGTACGCGGTCTCAGCGCTGGCGAAAGCGCCCAGAGACAGCACCATGCACAGAGCCAGAACCAGGGAAACCAGCTTCTTCATTGGGGTGTCCTCCTTTAATATTTAATCTAAAGCCTCTGACCAGGCTTTGATCCGAAGGGATGGAGCCTCCCCTGCCCCGGCGCACCGGAGCAGGGAGGATGGGTCAAAGACCCTTATTCGCCGGTGATACCAGCCTTGTCGACGGACTCAACGAATTGCTTCTGCAGGAAGAAGTACATCACCAGCAGGGGCGCGATGGACAGCATCGTGCCGGCCATCTTGATTGCGTCGTTGAGCTTGTTGGTGGACGTGGTGGACTGCGCGTGCGTCGCGTAGACCGCGTTGTAGCTGTCCTCGAACTTGTTCAGCTCCAGCATCAGCGTCGTCAGACCCTTGTTGCGGTCGTTGCTGCTGCCCAGGTAGGTACGGACGATGTCAACCTCGTTCCAGTACCAGACGAAGGAGAACAGCGTGACCACGATGATCGCCGCCATGGACAGCGGGATCGCGATCTGGAAGTACGCCTTGATGTGGCCCGCGCCGTCGATCTCGGAAGCCTCGATCAGCGACTGGGGCACCTGACGGTGGAAGTTGAAGAAGATCAGGATGCACAGGCAGCTCTTCAGACCCTGACCGAGGATCGAGGTGATGATGAAGGGCTTGAGCGTGCCGTCGATGATCGACATGTTGACGCCAAACAGGTTCTTGAAGAACAGCGGGATATCGTTGTTGAACAGGAGGAAGTTCGGCACCGCCGTCGTCTGCGGGGGCAGCAGGAAGGACAGGATCAGGATGCCCATCCACAGGTACTTGCCCGGGAACTTATAGCGCGCAAAGCCGTAGCCGACCCAGGAGCAGACGAACACCTGACAGATCGTGGACACCAGTGCGATGGCCACGTTCTTGCCCAGCGAATTCCAGTAGTCCATCGTCGCGATGGCCGAGGTGTAGTTGCTGGCCGTGATGGTGCTGGGGATCCACTTGGCAGATGCGTCCAGCAGATCCTTCTTGTCCATCAGCGAACGGGAGAACATGTACAGCACCGGGTACAGGTAGATGAAGGCGATGGTGATCAGCAGCAGGTAGACCACGAAGGTCATGATGACGCCGCGGCGGTCGTTGCTGCCGAAGAATACCTTCTTGTAGTAGTCCTTGCGCGCGCTCTTGGGGATATTTCTGATTTTCATGCTCTTTCCCCTCCTTTAGCGCAGGCGCACAAGGCGCTTTTCGTACTTGACCTTCTTGTCGCTCTTCTCCTTCAGCAGGAGGAAAACAAGCACCAGGATCACCGCGATGATCGCCGTGTAGATCCAGTTGAAGGCCATGCCGTACTCATAGCCCTTGGTCCAGGGCGTGGTGTAGGTGGCGGCGTAGATCAGCTCGATGATCTCATTGTCGCCGCTGGTCGCCAGAGAAACGACCGTGTACACCGAGTTCAGCAGGATGATGGGCTTCACGATCGGCAGGGTGATCTTCCAGAAGGTCTCCCAGCCGTTGGCGCCGTCGATCTTCGCAGCCTCGTACATGGTCGTGGAGACCTTCTGCAGGCCGGAGAGGAAGATCAGGATCTGGATGCCCGAGTTCCACAGGATCAGGATCAGGGAGTTGAACAGCTCCGTGATCGGCTCCGACAGGAACGTCGGCAGACCGCCCAGCAGGGCCGCGAGACCGCCCTCGCTCATCATGGGCACGGATGCGACGCCCTGCGCCGTCAGCATGCTCATCACCGGGCCGGTCGCGATGATGACCGGCAGGAAGAAGATCATGCGGAACAGGCTGCGGCAGCGGATCTTGCTGTTGAGCAGCATGGCGATGATCAGCGAGAACGCCACGATGATCGGCAGCTGCAGGATGAGCGAGATGGTGAAGGAGCCCAGGGTCGTGGGCAGGTCCGTCTCCAGGGTGAAGACGCTGACGTAGTTGTCATACCAGTGCGCCAGGGGGTAGGTGTTCACGCCGTTGAAGACCTCCACGTTGTAGAAGCTCCAGTACAGCGATTTGAACATGGAAATGACGAAGAAGATGATGACGCCGATGATCCACGGAGCGAGGAAGATGTAGCCGTACATCCACTCGCGCATTTTCCGCTTGGTGATGCGGTGTTTGTTTTCGTGGGGGATCGGCTGCCGCTTAGAAGGTTTCTTCGGCGCGATGGCGATTTCCTGCTTGCTCACATTGTTTTCTTTAGTTGCCATTGCCGTTCACCACCTCATAGCTCATTTTTGCGAGCGTGACGCCGTCCATCGTGCCCTCATAGTCGCCGAAGTTCAGGTAGACCTTCGTGCCGTTGGACCAGGTGACGCACACCATGTCGCCGGAGCGGACATGATCGACGATCATGCCGTCCGCGCCGACCGTCTCGTACAGCGCATTCAGCTCCGCATACCACTCCACGATCAGGGTCTTGTACAGATCATAGCGGGAGGAGTAGATGTTGGAAGAGTTGGAGTTCTGCAGCTCGATCGGGTCCTCCATCGTCAGCAGGAAGGAAGGACGCGCGCCCTGCTCCACCAGGTGCAGGAAGAACTCCTGCGTGTTCGCCTGGAAGTTGGTGTACTCCACGTAATACGGGATCTGTCCGGACAGCGCAATGGTCAGGAACGGGATCTCCGCATCGGTGTAGGTGTAGTCGCTGCCGGCAATGGGCAGGTCGCTCAGGACGTTGGCATGCTTCCACAGGTACGCGTTGGCGCTGATGAGGTTGGTGGACATGGTCTCATTCGCCTTGCTGATGACGGCCTCGTAGTGCTCCGCCATCTCGCTCGTGTCGTGGTACTTGTCCTGATGGTAGTAATCCGAGAGCAGCTGGGTGATGCCGGTGAAGGCGACGCCCTTGATCTCCGCCTTGTTCAGCGCGTCGATCAGCTTCATGCCGATGTCGCGGGTGGTGGCGGGGGTCAGGTAGTTCAGCGTTGCATACACCTTGCCGAAGGTAGGCTTCGACCAGGTCTGCGAGGTGATCTTCTTGAACGCGCTGAAGGTCAGGGCCGGATGGGTCTCGATGTTCAGGCTCAGCAGATCGGTCTCCAGGGACAGGTTGTAACCCATCTCCGCAACCTTCTCGCACAGCTGCGCCAGGCCCTTCTTGCCGCCCAGAGAGCCGGCAGGGCTGTAGCTGTCCGTGGGCACGCCGCCGGTCAGACCGTTCGTCTGCCAACCGCGGTACACGGCGCTGATGTGCTCCACATTCTCCGCCTTCAGCTCGGACAGGATCTCCCCCGCCTGCTCGAAGGTCGTCATCGCCACGTCCTGCTTGCCGAGAATGAAGTTCTCGCGCTCCATGCCCAGGAAGTCCACCTGCACATCGAAGGGGCGGTCCTCCGCCTGCGCGAAGGTGTTGTTGGCGATCAGGTAGCTGCGGTATGCCGCGGCCAGACCGGCGTAATCAGCCGTCTCGCCGCACTCCAGCAGGAAGTGCTGGCGGATGTCGAAGTTGCGGCGATGCTCGTTGCGGGTCGCCACGTTGCCCGAGCCGGGGCCCATGGGCTGCTGGAACACGAAGCGGTAGGTGTACTTGGCCGTCACCCAGTCAAAGGGCAGGTTACGCACGCCGTTGGGGTAGGCCTGGATGCGGGCGGCGATGTCGCCCTCCTCGATCACGCCCAGCACCGCGATGCCGCTGTCCGTGTGCACCATGCCGAAGAAGGGCGCCAGCACGTCTTCAGCCAGCACGCGGGCCTCGGAGAACGCCTGATCCTCCACGCCGATGTTCACGCCGTAGACGGGCTTGTCGTAGGGGGTGGAATAGCGGCCCTCGTTGTTCTCAAAGCCGACGACAGCGCCCTGACCATCGGGGATGATCATGTATCCCTGGCCCTCGCCTGCCCGGCTGTGGCCCATGTAGGGATACACGAACACGGAGGCGATGGTGTAGGAGTACTCGCTGACGGAAACGACGCGGTCCTTGGGGATGCGCAGCGCCGTGCCGTCCTTGCCGGTGCCGGTGAGGTAGAGGTTCTTCTGCACGCCGGTGATGGTCGTCGGGTCGACCTCGACAGCCTTGCCGGCGGCGTCGGTCGCCTGGATGTTGAAGACGTTCTTCGTGCCCTCTGCCAGCGGGACGGTCATCTGCGCGGTGCCCTCAACATTCTTGACCGTCACGTTGTCTTCCTTGCCGGAGACATAGTAGGTCTTGTTGAGGATCACGCTCTTGCCGTCCGCCGTGTAGAGCACGTATTCGGTCTCCTCGGCGGTCTTGGTGTACTTGGTCAGGTCGATGCGCTCCTCCTCGCCCGCATCGTTCAGGGCGATCAGGAAGACCTCGTCCTTCGTTTCCACGATGGACGCCTCGTCCATGGCCACGTGCATGCCTTCCTCGTCCATCGACACCTTCACGTCAAAGGCGATGCCCAGATCGGTGAAGGTGATGTGCGCCGTGAAGGCGTTCTCGCCGTAGGTGTACTCGATGGTGTTGGCATTGTTGATCAGGTCGGCCTGAATGGCCTTGTCCTTCACGTCCTCGAGGTATTCGATGACGATGCCGGACTGGTAGAAGCCCTTCCACGTGGCGTTGCCGGTGTTGGGGTTCTGGACGGTGGAGTACATGACCGCACCGTTATCCTTGCGCTCGATGACCACGGCCATCGTCGTTTCCTGCAGGTACAGGTTGAAGCGGCTGTTCTCCGCCACCAGCTTGTAGCCCTCCGGGACGTTCGCGCCTGCCGCCCCCTCCGCGAAGGCAGGCAGCCAGCAGGTGCACAGCATCACGATCAGGAGCGCCAGAGTAAGCAGCTTAGACTCTCTTGACAAAGCGATACACCACCTCTCCATAAATGGACACGATGAAGTCCACCAGCTGACTGATCAGCATGTACAGCACGACCATCAGGGCCACCACGACCAGCACGCAGAACAGGGTCATGAAGATGGTCGAGAAGGTCTTCTTGAGGGTATAGTCGTTCTGATACATCAGCATCAGCACGATCAGCAGCGCCGTCCAGCCGATGCTCACCACGTTGATCAGCGTGATGAAGAATTCCTCGTTGAAGGTCAGGACGTTGCTGAGCACCAGCACGATGGGCTGGAAGACGAGCATGGGCGCCAGCGCGTAGGCGGCGCTGATGAAGATATCCTTGAACCGGGCCTCGCCATCGGTGATGGTGCAGACCAGATAGCAGCAGATCGTCAGCAGCAGGAACACGCCGAACACGGTGATCGCATCCGTCAGGAGCTCGAAGTAGCCATCCGGCATCGTTTTGAACAGGAAGCCGGAGAAGTACTTGTTCAGCACAAACAGCACGAAGAAGATCACCAGCACGATCACCGCAGACAGGTAGCTCGCGCGCTTCTCGCGCTTGATGCCGTAGCAGGCGTCGTAGGGGTTCTTCAGCATCTGGAAGCAGTAGAGCACCTGATCGATGATCTTCACGCCCATGATCTTGTCACGGACGAAGCGCAGGGGCTTGAGGATGCCAAACCGCTTGTCCAGCAGTGTGATGACGACCCACGCGATGATGATACCCACCGCAGCGAAGATGATCGTGCTCATGTTGCTGTGCAGCCAGTTGGAGCGCTCCTCCCACCAGGCGTCGGAGTAGCCCTGGCGGTAGCCGCCGTTGCGGAAGGCTTCCATCGCCTCGGCGTAGTTGTCCTCGCGGTACAGCGCCTCGCCCAGGCCGGTGGAGGCGTAGGTGAACATGGAGTTCATGCGCAGGACTTCCGTCCACGGCGCCTTGGACTCGGCGTACTTGCCCTCCTGGAAGAGGGTGAACGCCTGATGCACCAGGTCGGTGAACTCGGTGGGGCGCAGGACCTGAATGTTGTTCAGCGTCGCGTCCAGGACGTACACGGTGTAGTCGTCCGTCACGACCAGGCCGGTCACGGACTTGAACATACCGATACGCTGCTCAGCCAACTCGTCATTGGCGCCGAAGGAGAACAGCAGCGCACCCTCGGAGGTGTACTCCATGATGGTGCCGTTGGCGTTGGCGGTGAAGATGGAGCCGGAGCTGTTGACAGCCACCGCGGAGTTCAGATCGATCCACGCGTCGGGCACGATGGTGGACTTGCCGGCCACGTTCAGACGGCGCAGAGCGCTTTCGTCAGCGGCCTCGGTCACGGTGTAAACCATGCCCTTCTGGTCGATGGTGAGGTTCTTGACGGAGATCGGGACGATGTCGCCGACCACGTCGGAATTCTCGCCGAAGAGGAAGCGGCGGATGTGCGTCAGCACAGAGATGCGGGAAGCGTTCGCGCCGTAGTAGCCGAGGAACTCGCCGCCGCTCACGGGGCTGATCTGCACGATGCCGTTGGTGTTGCCCTTGGAGACGATGTACAGATTGCCACGCTTGTCCAGCACGACCTTCTGGGGCACATAGGGCGCCGTCTCGCCGAAGAGCTGATGGGTGGGCTTCACGTACTCGCTGACGAACTTGCCGTTGGCGTCGTAGACGAGCACCGCGCGGGCCTTTTCGTCCGCGACGTACACGTTCAGCGCCTCGTCGACGAACACGCCCATCGGGGATTTCATGTTCTTCTTGTCGACGATCTCGCGGATAAAGTTGCCCTCCGTATCAACCACGAGGATACGCTTGTTGCCGTTATCGGCAATGTAGAGGTAGCCGTCGGGACCCATGCGCATGTCCTGCGGGTTTTTGAGGGTCTCGTCGCCGAAGCGGATCATCGTCCGCACGGGGTCATAGGCCGTCTGCGTCTCGATCAGATCGCCGTCCGTACCCAGGGTAAAGGTGCGGAAGGGCGTCGCTGCCTGCGCGGTCATGCCGAAGGACAGCAGCATCAGGAGGAGCAGCAGCCATGCTGTGAATTTCTTCATTTTCATCCTCCTTTACTTCAGACCGGAATGCGCCATGGTGTTCATGACCGAGGACTGGCTGACGATGAACAGCAGCAGGTTGGGCACGAACATGATCAGCGCCGCAGCGGCCGCCATGCCCTGGCCCTGCACCGTGCCCACGCCGGACAGGGTGTTCATGTAGAACGCCAGCGTGCGGATGCTCTCGGTGGAGGTGAACAGGTTCGAGGTTTCGGTGTTGTTCCACACCTGCTGGAAGGTCAGGATGCAGCCGGTGGCGATGGCGGGCTTCACCATGGGAAGAATGATCTTCAGGTAGATGGTGAAGGAGCCCGCGCCCTCCAGCTGAGCCGCCTCAAGCAGGGAGTCCGGCACCTGATCCATGAACTGCTTGATCAGGAACAGACAGACCGGCATGGCGATCAGGGGCAGAATGTGGGCCAGCCACGTGTCCAGGATGCCGATGGTGGAGATGGTCAGGTAGCGCGGGATGACGACGGCGGTCGCCACGAACATCAGCGCCAGGTTGTTGACCTCCATCATCGGGCCCTTGAGGCGGAACTTCATCTTGCTCAGCGCGAAGGCCGCCATGGTGGAGATCAGGATGGACAGGATCAGCACCGCGACCGTCACCACAAGGGAGTTGAACACATAGCGGGAGAAGGGAACGGTGGAGCTTGCAGCCTGCTGGAAGAGGTTCGTGAAGTTGATGCCCGAAGGATTCGAGACAATGAACTTCGGGGGGAATGCGAACAGCTCGTCCATGGGCTTGAAGGCATGGCACACGATGTACACGATCGGTGCGCCCATCAGCGCTGCCAGGGGCAGCAGGTAAACGTACAGCGGGATCTGACTTCTGTCAAACTTTTTCGGATTGACCTTGGTTCCGCCAATAGCCACGGTATTCCCTCCTTTCTTAATCCTTTTCCTCAAAGAGCTTGCGGGCCACGAAGGAGAACGCGTAGATCAGCGCCAGCAGCGCAACGGAGACCGCCGCGGCGTAGCCCATCTCGTAGCGGGTGAAGCCGTAGTCCTCGACGTGGTTGACCATCAGCTGCGCCGCATACTGCGGGGTGGGATTGGAGCCGGTCAGCATGACGCCGATGGCGCCCTGCTGGAAGGCGTTGGTCACGGCCATGACCGCACCGAAGAGCATCTGGGGCTTCATGGAGGGGATCGTGATGTAGATGACCTCCTGGAAGCGGTTCTTGATGCCGTCGATGGAGCCCGCCTCATACAGCTCGGGGCTGACGTTCAGCAGACCAGCCAGCATCGCCAGGAAGCCGACGCCCATGGAGGACCACAGCGCGACGATGATGACGATGGGCATGATGTAGGTGGCGTTGGACAGCCACAGGATGGGCTCGTTGATGACGCCCAGCGCCGTCAGCGCGTAGTTGGCAATACCGGACTGGTTGCCCAGGAACACGGTGCGCCACACAACGGACATCGCAACGCCCGCCGTCATGGACGGGGAATACAGGATCAGCGCCAGCACCGTGCGGGGCAGCTTGCTCAGCTGGCTCAGCGACCATGCCAGGAAGAAGCTGAGGATGTAGCCGCCCACGCCAACGATGATGGAGAACAGGATCGTGTTGGGCAACACGTACTGCAGGAAGATCGTATCCTGCGTGAGGAGGTTGATGTAGTTCGTCAGGCCGACGAACTCGGGCGTCTGCACCGCGTTGTAGTTGGTGAAGGACAGCGCGACGGCCATGCCCGTGGGGATGATGATGAAGACTGTGAACAGGATCAGGTAGGGCAGCAGAAACAGATACGGTGTCTTTTTGCTCGTGATCATTCAGCCTTCCCCTCCTCTGCTGTATTCGCCGCCGGCACGACGCCGTGGGCAGCGTTGTATTCCTCGATGATCTTCTCGACGACCTCCGCGCTGGGCGTGGGGAAGTCCTCCAGCATCTGACCATCCTTGTAGTAGCCGAATTCCTCCAGCTTGCGGTAGGTCTCGCGGTTGATGCGCTTGACCGCGGTATCCATCGCGCGGCGCGCCTCCACGCCGTCCGCCGTCACGGAGATGAACGCGTTGGACAGCTCGCGCTCGAGCATGTAGGTGCCCAGCACCCACGGAGCCTCGGTCATCCACTCCATCTGCTCGATGATGACCTGCTTGTGGGCAGAGCGCAGGGGCAGCTGGGCGAAGGCCTCGGTATTGGCGGTGGGCCAGATGTACTCGGAACCGTAGGTGGACTGGAGCAGGTTGCCGAAGTTGGACTGGGTGTCCCTGCGGCTCCACCACTCCAGGAACTTCCACGCCTCATCCACGCGGCCGTGGTCCTGTGCGGCGGTCATGATCGCCATGGTTTCCGCGCCGCCGGTGGTCCAGCGTTCGACCTCGCCCTCCGCGTTGGTCAGGCCGGGGAACAGGGCAATGTCCCACAGGCCGTCCAGCTCGGGCGCGGCGTTCAGCAGCAGGTTGTAGGTGGCCAGGTCCGCCACGCCGATGGGCAGCGTGCCGTCGCGGAACTGCTGATAGAAGCCGGGAGAGGGCACGTCGGTAGGCATGTTGTAGATGGTGAACAGCTCGGTCATCTCGCGGAAGCCCTGCAGGGAGATCTCGCTGTCCAGGGTGGTATCACCGATGGTCTCCGCGTAGATGGAGCCGCCGGACTGCAGGATCAGCGGCAGCGTGCCGGGGAAGACCTTCGTGCCGACCATGCCGGCGGTGGGGAAATAGAAGTTCATCGAACGGCGCTGCAGCTCCGGCAGGATCAGCTTGACCTGATCCATGGAGTCCGGCACCTCGATCTGCAGGGATTCCAGGATGTCCTTGCGGTAGAACATGACCCAGAAGTTGACCGTCTCGGGCATGGCGTACACGCCATCCTTGAGGGTGTAGGGGATGAACAGGCCGGAGGAGAAGCGCTGCGCCACCGCGCCGAAGCCGGGGGTCACAGTGCCGTCCGCATTGGCAATGTCATCGATCTGCGTCAGGTCGTACAGGGCACCGCGGATGTTCAGGTAGCTGGGCACGACGTACTGCAGGCCCAGCACCGCATCGGGCGCGGTACCGGCGGCGTTGGCCAGCACCAGCTTGTTCGCATCGGGCATCAGGGACAGGTTGACGCGGATGCCGGTCTCCTCGTAGAACTCGGTATCGGCCATCTGCTGCATCAGCTCGACGTACTGACGGCTGCGGCCCACCCACACCTGGATGACGGGATGCTCCGTGCCGTCCTCGTCCTTCCACGTGGTCTCGCTGCCGCCGGCAACGTAATCCTGCGTGGTGAAGGAGGAGAAGAAGCGCTCGACGCCGGCCCACATATCCTGGAAGAAGTTCGGCTTGGCGGGCAGCTTCGCGGAATCCTGATAGAGGTAGATCTGGTCGATGGACAGGTCGTTGATGGCCATGTCCGTCAGCTGCTGCGCGAGCATACGGGCGGCGGAGTTCGCGCCGGTAGAGAACTCGGACATGCGGCGGGGCAGGTTTTCCGGCTCCTCGGCCAGACGCGCCAGCTGATCGGCGCACAGGGTCATGGAGGAGAACGCGGAGCCGCTGCCGCCGTCAGCAAACTGCTTGGAGTAATCCACCTGATCCGCCGCCATGTCAGACCAGTAGGTCAGACGATCGACCAGATCGGGGAAGTTCTTCAGCATGTTGTAATCGCGGTAGGGATCAGCGGTCGCCCCGCCGACGATGGACTTGACGTCGTTGGACAGATCGTTGATCTCCTCCAGCAGGTAGTCGATCGCCTTGTAGGTGGGGGTCAGGTGCTCGCTGTTGATACGGAAGGACAGGGTATGATCGCCCGCTTCCAGGTACAGCGTCAGGTTATCGCCGCCGGCCGTCTTGGCCTGCATGTGGCTGAAGCTGGTGGTATAGGGGAAGGCCACGCGCTGCGCACCGGCCGTGGGGATCACGCCGTCCACGTAGATGTCCACATAGGTGGGGAAATCCGCGCGGGCGCTCTGGCGGTAGAACGCGCCGAGGTTGTACCAGCCGGTCTCCGCCACGTTGAACTTCCAGGTGACGATATCGCCCGCCGCATCGAAGGATGCGCCGTCCAGGAAGTTGATCAGGCGGTTGTCGTTGCTGTAGGGGGACAGCTCCGCGCTGAACTCACCCGCGCCGCGGATGGAGGATTCGCTGCGGCTGTGGATGTCCTCCGCCTCGATGACGATGATGTTCTTGCCGGAGGCGTCACCCTGCACATAGGGAGCGATTGTGGCCGGCGCCTTCAGGGTCAGGGCAGACAGCTCCACGCCGCCGTCCTGCACGCTGAAGGAGATGACATGCTCGCCCGCGGTCAGCGGAATGAGCATCGGGTCGGCCGTGCGGGCAGTGGAATCGCTGATGCCGGCGGAGCGCACTTCCTTGAGCGCCTCGGGCTCGGTGGCGATCTCGTTGCCGTAGCGGTCGGTGGCGTAGTCGCGCACGCCGGTGGTGTAGTACTGATCGACCCACTCGGAGTTCAGCTTCACGCGCTGCATCTCCTCGGAGATGACCTCGCCGTCGATCAGCACGGTCATCTCGGTGGGCAGGGTGGTATCAACGGTGTTGATGTAGTCCAGCCACAGCTGGTAGCGGCCGTCCTCCGGAGCGGTAACGGTGATCTCGCCGCTCTGGCCCAGCGCCAGGGCGAGGGTCTGCTCGAAGCGGACGTCCTCCCCCGCATACACGGGCAGCTGCAGGGACTTGACGGTCACGCCGGTCACACGGACGGAGCCGGCGCTGGCCTTCATACCAACGGTGTGCTCGCCGGCGGTCAGGCAGAACATGTACGCCTCGCCGTCCGCATCCGTCAGCAGCTTTTCGGCCGTTTCAGCCGCCTCAGGCAGCTCGTAGGTCTGCATCTCGGTGAAGGGCGCCTTGCCATCGATCAGCAGCTCCACCGTGGAAGCGCCGGTATGGCCCTCATGGTTGGCATACTGGAGCACCAGGGCGTACTGCGCATTTTCGGGAACGGTGATGACCGCCGTGCTGGGGAAGGTCTCCACGGCCTCGGCCTTCGCTTCGGGGACGACGATGCCGCCCTCCTTGGCGTAGACGCGGACCACGTGGGTGCCGCGCGCCAGGCGAAGCACCAGATCCTCGCCCGCCGCATCCTTCAGGGTGACAAACGCCACATTCTCGGACGCAGGCAGCACCACGGCGTTCAGCGCCTCATCGGGCGTCGCGCCGTCGACGGCGATCTCCACGGTGGTATCCTTGGCGACATAAGCCGGCTCAGCCGTCGCTTCCGCAGCGGGCTGTGCAGCCGCCGCATCAGCAGCGGGCGCGGCAGTGGGCGCAGCAGCCTCGGGCGCCTTGTTCTGGTAAGCGACCGCGATCTTGTACAGACCGCTCTCCTCCACCTCCACGACGACTTCCTTGGTGTAGGAATTGTCGTTGGACTTCTTGGCGGCGGCAGCCTCCTGCACGCTCGTTTCCAGAATGGTCATGTCCGCCGCAAAGGCAGCGTCCTCGCCCTCATACAGCGGCCAGATGTACGCACGGGCCGCATCGGCATAGGGATCGACGATCTCCGTCTGCACGGTTCCGGCGGTATACACATCGGATGCTTCGCTGCCGGAGTCCGTACCGCAGCCGCGCAGGACGACCAAGGCAAGCACCAGCACGCAGATCAGCACGATCGCTGTGATCAGCTTCTTACGCAAGTTATCCACCCCAATTCATCTTTTCTCGGTTGAAAGGCTTCTTTTGCTTATTCCTGATTGAGTCCGCGCACCGCCCAGAGGGATGCGCCGTTCTCGTCGATGGCAGAAATGCAGGTCGCCCAGTTCTTCTGGCCGGCCTCCAGCGCGGTGTGCATCACGCCGGTGTACTTCAGGCCCTCCAGCGTCATCGTCACGTTGACGCCGTCGGTGCATGCCCAGGTACCGGTGAGCGCGCCGGACACCGTGCCGTCGGCATGGAGGGTGATCACCTCGGACTCATGCTCGACCTTGTTGATGTCCCGGCCGTGCAGCAGCACCTTGTACACGCCGCTCATCGCGTCCTCGCTGACGGGCTGGGGCATCTCATTGGCGTAGCGCATCGGGGACACCACCGGCCAGCCGTCCGCCGTCATGTACATCTGGTGCACGCGGACGGAGAAGGCCTCGCCCGTGGTCGTGAAGCGCGTATGGAAGATGATGAAGTAGCGTCCCATTTCTTCATCATAATAGGCGCTGTTGTGGCCCGGGCTGCGGAAGCCCTGGGTGAACTTGTTCTTGTCCGTCTCCAGCGGCAGGAACTCGTAGCCGCCCATGAGCTTCACGCCGTAGGGGGCATAGTCCGGATCGTTGAAGAACGTGCCCGGGCGGCCGGCGCAGCGGATCATGTTCTGACCCAGCGCGTCCTCATAGGGGCCGTCAGGCGTACGGGAGCGGCAGACGCGGATGTTGTAGCCGTCGTTCTGCCCCAGACCGCCGAAGGACAGGAACAGGTAGTAATAATCGGTATCGGGGCTGTACAGGATGTAGGGCGCCTCGATGCGGGCGTGGTTGCCGCCCAGCAGCTTCTTGCCGTAGCCGCCGTTGAGCTGCCCCTCCAGCGGGAGGCCCGTGACCTTGTCCATCTCCAGGATGTAGATGCCGCCGGAGTAGCTGCCGTAGACCATCCACAGCCGGTCCTCCTTGTCGTAGAACAGGCAGGGGTCGATGACGTTGGGCAGGACGGTGGCGTTGTAGCCGCCGTAGCCGGAGCGGAGGATGATGCCCAGGTTCTCATACGGGCCCTCCGGCCGGTCGCTCACGGCATAGCCCAGAGTAGCCAGCGGGCTGGAGCCCTCGCAGGTGCAGTAGTACATGTAGTACCTGCCGTCTGCCAGCTGCACCACGTCCGGCGCCCAGAAGGTCGTCGTCCGGGCGTAAGAGAGCGCCTCCTTCATCTCGGTCTGCACCTCTTTGACGAGGGTGCAGCCGCCGTTGGTGGCGTCCCGGGAGATCAGCTTCCACTTGATCAGATCCTCGCTCTTCGCCGCCGCCATGTGGCTGCCGTAGATGTAGTAGAAGCCATCGTCCGCCTTGATGATGGACGGATCATGCACGGCCACATCCTGCCAGCGGGGCGTCGGCAGCTGCTGGTTGGGCGTCGCCGTTTCCGCCGCGCCGGCCAGCGAAATACCGCCCAGCACCGCGGCCAGAAGTGCCCCAACGATCTGCTTGAGCTTCATAGGCATCCCTCCGAAAAAAATATCCGAAAGTTCAACCCTTCGGATTCGGTGAATTTGTACAATTGAGCACTAACATTACTATAACGTTAATGTTGGATATTGTCAAGTCCAACACACTAAATAACCATTGTTATTTATCCGTTTTTTGCAATTTTCTCTACATTTTCTCCAATTTTTACCCATTTTTCTGCAAGCCAGCACAAATGTACGCATATCATTACAATTTGTTCACTTTCCACAAAAGCGATCTGTTTCCGCACCCGATAACGTTTTCGTTCCCTGCCGCCCCCGTCGGAAGAAATCGCCGGGCTTGCAGGAATCCTCCTTTTCTTCGCGAATCTTCCATATGAAGTTTATCACACACCGCAAGGAGGTTCCCTTATGATCGCACAGCGCCCGCCGATGGGCTGGAATTCCTGGAATACCTTTGGCTGGCAGATCAGCGACGAGCTGATCCGTCAGATGGCAGACTACATGGTGGCCGAGGGCTACCGCGACGCAGGCTATGAATACCTCGTCATTGACGACTGCTGGTCGCTCAAGCAGCGCGGCGAGGACGGCCGCCTGGTTCCCGACCCGGAAAAGTTCCCCCACGGCATGAAGGCGCTGGCAGATTACGTCCACTCCAAGGGGCTGAAGTTCGGCATGTACTCCTGCGCCGGCGCACGCACCTGCGCCGGCTACCCCTCCAGCTATGACCACGAGTTCGTGGACGCGCAGACCTTCGCGGACTGGGGCGTGGATTTCCTCAAGTACGACTTCTGCAACTTCCCCTCCTCCGGCAACTGCAAGGCGCGCTACCTGACCATGTCCATGGCGCTGAAGGCGACGGGCCGGGAGATCCTCTTCTCCGCCTGCAACTGGGGCCAGCAGGAGCCCGGCACCTGGATGCGTCAGATCGGCGCGCACATGTACCGCTCCACCGGCGACATCTTCGACAACTTCCGCTCCTTCACCGACATCGCCAAGTCCCAGCTGGACAAGCTGTGCATGTCCGGCAGCTACTGCTTCAACGACATGGACATGCTGACCGTCGGCATGTGCGGCAACGGCAACGTGGGCATCGGCAAGGTCTGCACGTACGAGGAGTACCGGCTGCAGTTCGCGCTGTGGTGCCTGTGCGGCGTGCCGCTGATGATGGGCGCTGACCTGCGCAAGCTGGCGCCGGAGTACAAGGCGCTGATGCAGCACCCCGACCTGCTGCGCATCAATCAGGACGTCGAGTGCCGCGCGCCTTACGTCGTCCGCCGCGATTCCGTCTGCGTGGACAATCCCGACCCGCAGCCCGGCGAGCCCCACTGGAAGCACATCCCGGACAGCGCCTACGTGCTGCTGCGCATCCTGTCCGACAATGAGTTCGCGCTGTTCTACGCCAACACGGCGGACAAGGGCGCGGAGATCCACGTCGAATTCGCCGATCTGGGCCTGCCCGCCACCGGCTGCGTGGCGCTGCAGATGCGCGACGTCTTCACCGGCGAAACCTTCGACAAGGTCGCCGACTGCTTCAACCCCCACGTCGAGGCGCATGACTGCAAGCTGTACCTGTGCAAGCTGGTCAAGGCATAAGCAACCCCGGCCCTGCATCCATATCGAACGCCCTTCAGACTCCTGACGGAATCCGAAGGGCGTTCATGCAGTTACTCAGGATTATTCCATGAAATAGAGGTGGAGGAGGAGCAGCAGCAGGTCCCATTCGATTGCCTCGCTCGCCATCATTTCCACGGTTTCCGACAGGTCGTCGAGCAGCGTATCTGTATCGATCTGCGCCGTGTATTGCTTGAAAACCACGCGGTCGACAGTGCTGTTATTGACACTGTTGTAACTACGTGTCTGGGCAATAAAGACCAGTGCATTCAGGTTGCGGGCTTCGATCACCTTGTCGTACTGCTCCATCGTATCCGGATCGCCATCGGCAGCTGCCATCAGCTCCGCCAGGCGCCAGATCTCCTCATCGCATGTGGTATAAAGCGTTAAAGCGTCCATCCCGATCATGCTTTCGAGCAGCGCATCATCCAGATATCCCGCTTCATCCGACAGATACGCATTGGCGCCTTCCATGTCGTCATTGATCGCATACTGGATCAGCGTGATCGCCTCGATGATCGCATCCCAATAGTCATCCGCCTCCGGGTTCTTGCGCATTTCGGGGTGCGGATGGAAATTCACATGCAGGTTCAGAGAACCGCCATCCTCCCACGAATACAGGTTGACCAGGCTCACACCGTTGAAAACCGCCGTATACTTGGTCGCTTCTGCCGCTTCCTCAGCCGCCTCTTCCTCCAGGCGCTGCATCGCTTCCGCTTCATCGGACCTGCCAGCCATCATCAGCAGCAGCGCCAGATCAGACACTGTATCATTATCTCTGGCGCCATCCATGCTTGTGATCTCCGCACCCATGTAATAGATCGACTCAGCCATCAGAACATTTCCGATTTCCGCCACGCTCGCCGCACGCTTCTCCTCCGGAATCATCGCCATGTAGCCCGCATGCAGATAGGTCTTCGGCTCACCATCGTCCACACCCATGTAATTGTCAGCAAAGGGCGTGGTATTGGTTTCATACTTCTTCAGCGGCGCATTCCGCACCACAACGATAAACTTACCCTCAGAAAAGGAATAATCCGGCGAGTTCATGAATTGCAGCCGAAGCAGGTCATCATTCAGTTCGATCAGCTCGTGACAGCCTTCCTGACCCACCATCGCCAGCGCTTCCTCCAGCGATACGCCGTCCGCCAGCGCCGATGCAGCCGTCAGCAGCGCCGCAGTAATAAGCAAAATGATACAGAACAACTTTTTCACGATGATTCTCCTTTCGTATTCCAATGAGCAAACGGCTAACATTTAATTCCATTGTATCATCGCTTTCAATCGATGTCAAGATACGCGGGGTCTTTCCATGGATCGCCGACTGCTTTTCCCGTGTCGGGGCGCACGAGCAGCGTCCTTTTTACCCGATCTCTACCATTATATATACGGGGCGGTTCGTTCCGCCCTCCCCTGCCCGAAAGGAGCGACCGCCATGCGCATCGAAACAAGCCGCCTCATCCTCCGCGACATGACCCAGGACGACTACCCCAGCCTGCATGCCATCCTCACCGACCCGGAAACCATGCAGCACTATCCCAAGCCCTACGACGACGCGGGTGTGCAGCGCTGGATCGACTGGACGCTGGACAACTACCGCAGGCACGGCTTCGGCCTGTGGGCAGTGACGCTGAAGGAAACGGGCGAATTCATCGGCGACTGCGGCATCACCCCGCAGCCCATCAACGGCCAGTGGCTGCCGGAGATCGGCTATCACATCCACAAGGCGCACTGGCGCAGAGGGTATGCCTCCGAGGCCGCTGCCGCCTGCATCCGCGTCGCCTTCGCGCAGTTCGGCTTCCCGGCGGTGTATTCATACATGAACGCCAGCAATGAAGCCTCCTGGCGCACGGCGATGAAAAACGGCATGACCCGCACGGACGCCTACACCGACGAAAGCGGCAAGTCCCTCCTCGTCTACGCCATCACCCGGGAAGCCTGGAATGCCCGGAATGCTTGATTAGCCGCCCCTATGCAGTCCCGCCGCGGTCAAGTTGACCGTATTGGCATGCAAAACGACCGGGTCGGACAGGATTTTGCATATCAAGTGTATACAACGATGCATAAATGCATTGAATACAGTTTCAAACGATTTTTCTTTGCATTTTTATGCAGAAAACAGTTGACAATCACGGCAAAGGGGCGTATAATGCCAAATGTACATCACCCCACCCTATGAATCAAGGAGGAAACAACAATGAAGAAGCTGATTGCGCTTGTTCTGACCCTGATGATGGTGCTGTCCTGCGCGGCCGTTCTGTCCGAGACCAAGGGCACCCTGATCATGGCTACCAATGCGTCCTTCCCCCCCTACGAGTACTATGAGGGCACCGAGATCGTCGGCATCGACGTGGAGATCGCCGCTGCCATCTCTGCCAAGCTGGGCTACGACTTCGAGGTTGCCGACATGGAGTTCGACGCCATCATCTCCGCTGTCAACGCCGGCAAGGCTGACTTCGGTCTGGCTGGCATGACCGTCACCGAGGAGCGTCTGCTGTCCGTCGATTTCTCCGACAGCTACGCCACCGGCGTGCAGGTGGTCATCGTCCGCGAGGACTCTGACATCACCTCCGTTGACGATCTGTTCGCTGAGGGCGCGATGCACACCATCGGCGTTCAGCTGACCACCACCGGTGACCTGTACACCACCTGGGATCTGGAAGACGCCGGCCTGGCCGTCATCAACCGCTACCCCAACGGCAACGAGGCCGTCATGGCCCTGAAGGCCGGCAAGGTTGACTGCGTGGTCATCGACAACGAGCCCGCCAAGGCTTATGTCGCCGCCAACGAGGGTCTGAAGATCCTGGCGACCGAGTACGTGACCGAGAACTACGCCGCCTGCTTCAAGAAGGGCAATCCCCTGCTGGCCGAGTTCAACGCCGCGCTGCAGGAGCTGATCGCTGACGGCACCATCCCCGCCATCATCGAGAAGTACATCCCCACCGAGGAATAATCACAGAATCAGGACGAAGGGAGCGGTTTCCGCCGTTCCCTTCTTTCTTGAGTTTTGCGCAATACCCGTCCCGACCCTGAGGAGGATACACGATTGAGCATCATCGGAAAGAAGCGGATCCTTGCGCTGGCTGCGGCGCTGCTGCTGATCCTTGGCGCGCTGGTCCCGGCCATGGCGGAATCCGGCGCTGCGGCGGAGGATAAGCTCTACGCGGCGATCGACGAGGCCGGATATGCCTACGTCACCGCTGCGGAAGCAACGATCTTCTATGCGGACGAGAGCCTGAGCACGGAAAGCCGCTGCGGCTTCCTTCGCAAGAAGGTGACCCTGCTGGCGACCGCCTACACGGCGCAGGACGCTGTGCAGGTCTGGCTGAAGCAGGACGGCGAGGTCGAGTCCGTCTACATCGCCCGCGCGTCCGTGAAGAACCCGCAGAAGGAAAGCAACATCGTCAGCCAGGCAGAGAAGGCCGGTCTGACGCCTGTGGAGATGGAATGCGGCAGCGTCTATGTCCACGACGCGTCCATCAAGCCGCTGGTGAACAGCGCGTTCCAGCAGTGGTTCATCGACCTGGCGGAGGACTTCTACAAGAACATCATCGAGTACGACCGGTGGCTGCTGCTGCTGCAGGGCCTGGGAAACACGATGGTGATGACCGCCGGCGCGCTGCTGATCGGCGTGGTGATCGGCATTGTCATCGCCGTGACCCGCAGCGTCTGGGAGACCAACGGCAGCAAGATGCGCCCCGGCATGGGCAAGGTGCTGCTGCGCGCTCTGGACGGCTTCTTCCATGTGTACACCACCATCTTCCGCGGCACGCCCATGATGGTCCAGCTGCTGCTGATGACCTTCGTCATCCTCAAGGGCATCCCCTACGCGATGCTGGTGGCGATCATCTCCTTCGGCCTGAACTCCGGCGCTTACGTGGCGGAGATCTTCCGCGGCGGCATCCTGTCCATCGACAAGGGCCAGATGGAGGCCGGCCGTTCCATCGGCCTGACCTATACGCAGACCATGTGGTACATCATTGCGCCCCAGGTCATCAAGAACGTGCTGCCCACGCTGGCGAACGAGTTCATCACGCTGATCAAGGAAACCTCCATCGCCGCCTATGCGGGCGTGATGGAGCTTACCATGGCGGGCAACCGCATCCGTGGACAGACGTTCTCCGACTTCATGCCGCTGATCGCCGTTGCGGTGATCTACCTGGTGATCGTCATGGTGCTGACCAAGCTGGTCAGCATTCTGGAAAGGAGGCTGCGTCAGAGTGATGCAAGATAAGGTGAAAAACGCCGCAGTCGTGCAGAAGCAGGATGGTCCGCTGATCTCCGTGCGCAACCTGCAGAAGTCCTTCGGCGAGCTGCACGTGCTGCGCGGCGTCGATCAGGACATCACCACCGGCGAGAAGGTCGTGCTGCTGGGCCCCTCCGGCTCCGGCAAGACCACGATGCTCCGCTGCCTGAACCTGCTGGAGCAGCCCACCGGCGGTCAGGTCTTCTTCCAGGGCGAGGACATCACCGCCCCCGGCTGCGACATCAACAAGGTGCGCCAGCACATGGGCATGGTGTTCCAGCAGTTCAACCTCTTCCCTCACCTGTCCATCATGAAGAACATCACCCTTGGCCCCATGAAGCTCAAGGGGATGGGCAAGGACGAGGCGGAGGCAAGGGCGATCGAGCTGCTCAAGCGCGTGGGTCTGGAGGAAAAGGCCAACGCCTTCCCCCGCCAGCTTTCCGGCGGCCAGCAGCAGCGCATCGCCATCGTCCGCGCACTGGCGATGGACCCCAAGGTCATGCTCTTTGACGAGCCCACCAGCGCCCTCGACCCGGAGATGGTCGGCGAGGTGCTGACGGTCATGACCGATCTGGCCAAGGAGGGCATGACGATGGTCGTCGTGACCCACGAGATCGGCTTTGCTCGCTCGGTGGCGGATCACGTGATCTTCATGGACGGCGGCTACATCGTCGAGCAGGGCACGCCCGAGGCTGTGCTGGACAATCCCCAGCAGCCCCGCACGCAGGACTTCCTGCGCAAGGTGCTCAAGTGAATACAAAGAAGGACTTGCAGACGCTTATGCTGCAAGTCCTTTTCATATGCCTGTTTTCAGTTGGGATCAATGAGCGCCACGACCAGTTTGACGCTGGCGCTGACGGTCAGATCGTCCGGGAGGATCACATTGCTGGTGGCGTCCCGGGCTGCCTCCGCCTTGTAGGTCGCGGCCACGGTGAAGTAGCCGCCGCTGTTCTCCTCCAGCGCGATCACGCCGCCCACGTCCAGCCCCGCAGCCGCAGCCAGGAGCTTTGCCTTGCGGAACGCATCCTGCACCGCATGGACGGTGGCCTCATCCTGCGCTTCGGCAGCCAGGGTGGAGCAGAACTCGACGTTGTAGATGTTATTCGCGCCGGCCTTCGTGGCCTCGTCCAGCGTCGCGCCGATGGCGGTCATGTCCCGGATGATCACGGTCAGCTGGTTGGTCACGTTGAAGCCGGACTGCACCGCCTCGCCGGTGGAATAGTCATATTCCGCGTAGACGGAGTAGCTGCTGGTGGCGATGTCATCCTCGGCAATGCCCGCCGCCGTCAGCGCCGCGATGACGCTGCGGATCGCTTCGCCGTTGCGCTCCGTGGCTTCCTCGACGGTCGCCGCCTTGGTGGAGACGCCGACGGACACCTTCGCGTAATCCGCCTTCAGGGTGACGGACGCGCTGCCGGTAACGGTCAGGGTCGCGCCCTCCGCCGCCGGGATGCGCTCCTCCGCCCACACGGGCAGCGCCAGCATCAGCAGCGCCAGGGTCAGGGCAATGAGCTTCTTCATTTTCTGTTCCTCCTTCCAAGCCTGCGGACGATCACGACCACCACCGCGAGCGCCGCGACGATCATGATGAAGGGCAGCGCCGCCACCAGGAACACCAGCATATCCAGCGCAAAGTCCGCGAGGCTCTCGCAGCCCATGCGAAGCGCCGCTGCGATGCGGTCGCCCAGCGAAACAGTCGTGTCCGTCAGCTCCGGCGTGCGCTCCTCCTGCAGGTTGATGCTCACCGTGGCGTAGGACACCTGCCGGTCGGTGCTGTTCAGCGCGGACTGCAGGGAGTCGATCGTGTACTGCGTGTCGGCGATCTGGCTTTCCAGCTCCAGGAGGTCGCTCAGGTCGCCGGATTCATGGATCAGCGCCTGCAGCCGCTCCATCAGCGCCTTCTGCGTGTTCAGCCGCGCCTGCGTGTCCTGATAGGAGGCGGTCACATCCGTGGCGGTCTCCGAGCGGCTGGTGATGCGCCCCAGCTCCTCCGCGCCGGTGAGGTAGCCGTCCAGCGCGTCCTGCGGGATGCGCAGCGTCAGGTACGCCCGGCGCAGCCCGGTGGAGCTGTTCTGGCTCTCGCTGCTGGATTCGATCCAGCCGCCCTCGGCCTCGCAAAGGGCACGGATGTCCGCGAGGCTCTGCGCGAAGGTCTGCGTTTTGATGGTCAGGTCTGCGGTGCGGATGATCTTCTTCGCAGCCGCTGCGCCGTTCTCTGCCGCCATCTCCTCCTCGACGATCATGGGAGCCGCCTCGTCCATCATCGCGCCGCCTGCGCTGCGGGCAGCGGTCGTGAAGGTATTGGCGGCGCCTGCGCCGTAGACAGGAGCGCCCGAGTCGTAGGCCGCCAGCTTGAGTTCGTCATTCGCCGCATACACGGACTGGTACTCCGATGAGCGCTGCAGCCCGTCCGTCCGGGCCCCGCTTTCCAGATCGTCCCGGGTCAGGAGCGTGCCGCCCACAACGAACACCATCGCCGCCGCGACCGACAGGAACCGGGTGATCGCCCGGCGGCTGCGGTTCTTTTCCATTCGCTTCTCTTCCATATCGTCCTCCACCTTCTGCATCCAGGCGGCATGGAGCTCCTCCGGCATGGGGGGGACCTCCTCGTTCAGCCCGGACAGCGCGTCGCGGAGGACTTCGTTTTCGTCGATATTCAGGTTATGCATGGATCTGTCCTCCTTTCACATGGATAGACGACGTCCGGCGGGATTTGTTCCCGTCGGCAAGGAATTTCGCGATCTTCTGCCGTGCCCGGCTGAGGCGGCTCTTGACCGTGCCGATCGAGGTTTTCGTCGCTTCGGCGATGGCCTCGTAGGGCTGACCCTCCAGCGCATAGAGGATGAGCGCCGTGCGCATGTCGCCGGGCAGGCTGTCGATGGCCGCGCGGAGCTGCTCGTTCGACTCGGCGTTCAGCAGCGCCTCGTCCGGCGTGGGTGACCCGTCGACCGGCTGCACGCCGGATTCCGCCATTTCGTCCGCCGATTCCGTCTGGGGCAGCCGCTTCTGCCGGCGCAGGAAGTCCAGGCACGCGTTGGCCGCAATGCGGTACAGCCACGTTTCCAGTGCGCAGTCGCCCCGGTATTGCCCGATGGCGCGCCACGCCTTGAGCATCGCCTCCTGCATGCAGTCCTTCGCGTCCTCGGTGTGATGGGTGTAGTGCCAGCAGACCCGCCAGACGGTCTGCTCATGCGGGGCGACGAGCCGCTCGAAGGCTTGCGCGTCCCCCTTCTGCGCCCGGCGCAGGGTGAGTTCGTCGGTCATATGTTCAGCCTCGCTTTCGCAAAGGGTCGGATTCTTCTCAGTATGTCAGACGTACCGGAAGCGGAATTTGTTCCCGCTTTCTTCAATAATATAGCACAGCTTTTGTAAAATTGCTACTGCATCATTGACAGGCAGGAGATGGTTTTGCTATGATAAAGCCACAGGAGTGTGAATTCGATGAGCACAAAGGTATTGTTCCTCTCCGACGGCGAGATGGCCGTCTATGCGGACGGCAGAGCCCGGACCCTGCACAGCGAGCGGATGGCGAAGTACATGGATACCGCCCGCGAGCTGGAGAACCGCAATGCATGGAAATACGAAGGCGCAAGCGCGCAGTTTCAGGGGCGGGATAACCCCTACGAGAGGCACCGGCGCATGGCGGAGAACGCCTGCCGGGTGACGGCGGTCGCGCCCTGCGGCGATCAGCTGCTGTATGCACTGGTCACGCCGGATATGGGCGGACTGTACCTGAAGGCGCTGGACGAGAACGGCGCGGAGGGCAACTGGCTCAGCGAGCGCGCCTTCCTGCCGCGGGATCTGCACGTGCAGGGCGATCAGGTGGCCGCCGCGCTGGATAACCCACAGGGCGAATGCCACATTGCGCTGCTGGACGCCGGCCAGGCGCGCTATCGGATTATCACACAGGGCGATACGCAGGACACTGCCCCCTTCCTGTGTGCAGACGGCCGCACGCTGTACTACGCTTCCGCCGGATATGCCCGCAACGAGGCTGGGCTCATCCTCGCCAAGGGTCCCAGCGCCCTGCTGAAGCTCGACTTGATGACCGGCGCGCTGGACGCGGTCTATGAGGACGACGCCACCGATTATCTCCGCCCCAAGATCGGTCCGGAGGGCGCGCTGTACTTCATCCGCCGTCCTTATGAGCAGCCGAAGGGCAAGCGCCTGACGCTCGTGGACCGCGCAAAGAACGTGGGCGCATTCTTCAAGGGCGTGGGGCGGCTGTTCCAATTTATTGGCGATCCGGAGGGTTCGGCGAAGCGCCAGCCCCGCGTTGCCGGACAGCGCGACGACGCGGCCCAGAAGCGCATGCTCGAAGGCGTGCTGGTCGACGTGACCCGCGCGACGGACGCGAATACCGACGACGCGGACAGGGGCTGCGTGCCGGACTCCTGGGTGCTGCTGCGCCGGGAGGCGGACGAAACGCTTACGGAAGTCGTGAAGGGAGCGGCGGATTACGATTTCGATGGGAACGCACTGGTGTATTCCGACGGGCGGAAGATCATCCGCCTGGAGGAAGGGAAAAAGACCGTACTGCACAAGGCGGTGTTTATCCCACGGATCGCCGTGTGCAAATGAGTCAGGGGCAGGCTTCTCTCCCGGAGCCTGCCTTTGCTTTATCAAAATTGTTAGCACTCTTCGTCGGTGAGTGCTAATTTTCTCTTGCATTTCTGCTGAAACAGTGCTACAATACCGTATGTGGCGCTCCATCCGCCAGCAAACATCGTGAAACCGACCATTCAGGAGGCTTATTTATGGCAATCAACATGGAAAAGGGTTCCGTATCTATTGACGCACAAAATATCATGCCGGTCATCAAGCGCTGGCTGTATTCCGATCAGGACATCTTCCTGCGTGAGGTCGTGTCCAACGCCTGCGACGCGATCACCAAGCACCGCATGAAGTGCGGCACGGAGGAGGAGATGCAGGTCCTGGTGACCGTGAACAAGGAGGCCGGCACCCTCACCATCAGCGATACCGGCATCGGCATGACCGCCGACGAGGTGCGCCGCTACATCAACCAGGTGGCGTTCTCCGGCGCGAGCGAGTTCATGAAGCAGTTCGAGTCCGACGAAAAGAAGGGCGACATCATCGGCCACTTCGGTCTGGGCTTCTACAGCGTGTTCATGGTCAGCAGCCGGGTCGAGATCGAGACACTGTCCTCCTCCGAGGGTGCAGAGGCGGTGCACTGGTCCAGCGAGGACGGCATGTCCTTCGAGCTGGGCGCCGGCAGCCGCACGACCCACGGCACCGACATCATCCTGCACATCTCCGAGGACGCGAAGGAGTTCCTCGAGCTGTACCGCGTGCGCGAGGTGCTCAACCGCTACTGCGGCTACATGGCCTATCCCGTGTACCTCTTTGACGCCAACGCCAAGCCCATCGAGCGCGAGGAGGACATCGAAGGCACCGCCGACGCCGACGGCAAGCCTCTCAAGCGCAAGGTGACGGAGGAGCCCAAGCCCTCCCTCATCAACGAGACCGCTCCCCTGTGGCTCAAGAAGCCCAGCGAGTGCGAGGAGAAGGACTACATCGACCTGTACCACAAGCTCTTCGGCTGGGAGGAGCCGCTGTTCTGGGTGCACCTGAACGTGGATTACCCCTTCAACCTCAAAGGCATCCTGTTCTTCCCCAAGATCCGCAACGACTTCGGCACCCACGAGGGCCAGGTGAAGCTGTTCTCCGGCCAGGTGTTCGTGGCGGACAACGTCAAGGAGGTCATCCCGGAATTCCTGATGCTCCTCAAGGGCGTGATCGACTGCCCTGACCTGCCGCTGAACGTCAGCCGCTCCTTCCTGCAGAACGACGGTACCGTCAGGAAGCTCTCCGCGCACATCACCAAGAAGGTGGCGGATAAGCTGGTGAGCCTGTTCAACACCGAGCGCGAGACGTACGAGAAGTACTGGGACGACATCAGCCCCTTCGTCAAGTTCGGCTGCATGAAGGACCAGAAGTTCTACGAGCAGGTCAAGAAGGCGCTGCTGTTCAAGCTGACGGACGACCGCTTCGTGACCCTGACGGAGTATCAGGACGCGAACAAGGAGAAGACCGACAAGAAGATCTTCTACACCAACGACGCCAAGCGTCAGGCCGCGAGCGTGGCGATGTACACCCGTCGCGGCATCGACGTGGCGGTGATGGAGCACCTGATCGACGGCAACTTCCTGTCCTTCCTGGAGTACTCCGCAGGCGAGGAGGGCGTGACCTTCGCCCGCGTGGACGCGGATGTGTCCGGCCTGACGGAGGAATCCGACGAGGGCGCGACGCTGGACCAGGCGAAGCTCGCGGACATGTTCCGCAAGGCCGTCGGCCAGGAGGAAATGCCCGTGGAGCTGGCGGCGCTGGCGGACAGCGAGCTGCCGGCCATCGTCACCGAGGACGAGCAGATGCGCCGCATGAAGGACATGTACCGCATGTACGGCCAGGACTTCAAGATGCCCGACCGCTACACGCTTGTGCTGAACCGGCGGAATGCGACCGTGCAGGCGCTGGCCGCCCGCGACGCGGAAGACGAGACGACGAAGATGCTCTGCGAGCAGCTGTTCGATCTGGCCCGCATGAGCGCCAAGCCGCTGGAGGCTGACGAGATCACCGCCTTCCTTGCCCGCAGCCAGAAGCTCGTGGCGATGGCGGTCAAGGCCGAGTAACAAACGCACAAATATATCACAAACGGGTCGGGAGCGCCGTTGCTCCTGACCCGTTTTTCATTGCCGGATTCGGTTTTCTCATCAATACGGCTTTCGCGCGAGGTTCAGATCGACCATGTCGCGCACGGTGATGTGTCCGCCGTACCCGTCGATCACCGCCCTGATTTCCGTCAGGAGCCGCCGCCTTGCGGCCTCCTCCATGGCGATCTTGTCGCTTTCGATCCCCAGGCGATGGACATATTCCTCGCTGCTGTAACGGAATTCGCGGTGATACGTCCGGGTCGCGATGTCCGTGAAGCCATAGTGTTCCGCGAGGGCCGTCCGCCGCATGGCGGCCTGCTCGTCATACCGCTGCGCGGCCTTTGCCTTCCCTGCGTTCAGCTTCTCCGGCATATGGCGCTGATAGCAGCGCTGGATGTCCTCCCAGAGCGGCTCCTGCCCTTCAAACAGGTAATACGGATGGCTGGCGAAGCGCGCAAACGCACCGCCCGGCTTCAGGCACCGGTACACCTTCGGGTAGCCGACCGCTTCCGGGATCCAGTGAAATGCGCTGGCAGAGTAAACGAGGTCATACTCGCCCTCCTCCTCATGGTGATCCTCGAATGCTGCGTTGCGCACCTCCAGGCGGTCCGCCGGGAATTTCGCGCGGACGATGGCTGCAAGACGGCTGCCCGGCTCGATCGCCGTCACATGGCAGCCTGATGCAAGCACGGGCGCTGTTGCCTGGCCTGTGCCGATGCCGATCTCCAGGGCACGGCTGGTGTGGTCGTGGGGGTGATAGGCTTGCAGGTCGTGAAAGAGCTCCGGTGGATAGGCGGAGCGGTATTGGTCGTATTGGGCTGCTACCTTGTCGAAGGTCCAGCAGATGCCTTGTATCGGCATGTGCTTCTACTTCCTGCGGTTTTGGTTTTGGGGCGGGTGGAGGGCTTTTCTTTTGGAGTTGAGCGACCTGTTTCCCGTTCTTTCCATTCTGGAAAGAGCGGGAAAGGCGTTGTGGGGGTGTCGGGCTGCGGCCCGGGCCTCCGGCGGGGAGGGCCTCCGCGGCCCCTTCCATCCCCCGCAAGGAGCTTCGCCCCTTGACCCGTTTTGGCGCCCGGTGGATAGGCGGGGCGGTATTGGTCGTATTGGGCGGCTACCTTGTCGAAGGTCCAGCAGATGCCTTGTATCGGCAGGTGCTTCGCCTTCCTGCGGTCTTGGTTTTGGGGCGGGTGGGGACTTTTCTTTTGGAGTTGAGCGAACTGTTTCCCGTTCTTTCCATTCTGGAAAGAGCGGGAAAGGCGTTATGGGGTGTCGGGCTGCGGCCCGGGCCTCCGGCGGGGAGGGGCCTCCGCGGCCCCTTCCATCCCCCGCAAGGAGCTTCGCCCCTTGACCCGTTTTGGGGCGGCCGGCTGGGCGGGTCAGGTGCCGGTTGAGCGGTAGCGGCGCACGCCCCAGTACCATACGCACGCCATCAGTGCAAAGAAGACCATGCCCGCCAGCGGCGTCACATAGTACCACCCCGCCGCCATCTGCACCATCGGCTGCCCCAGCACATAGCTCACCGGCCAGTGCATGCACAGCGCCACCGGCGCCGCATAGGTGAACAGCAGGCGGATCGGCGCAGGAAAGATATCCACAGGATACTGACAGGTAGAGCGGCCGCCGTAGGTCAGCACGTTCACCATCTCGATCGACTTGACGGAGAAGAAGCACATCGTCGCCTCGATCAGGAACAGACCCAGCAGCAGCAGCACGCTGCACACCGCCACCTCCGCCATCAGCAGGAGCTTCCCCGCCGTCCAGACGATCTCCAGCCGGGTCGCCGCGATCAGGATCGCCGCAGCGCCCACGAGGAACGAGCCCAGACGGCGCGGATCCAGCTGGCTGCACACGACCTGCAGCAGCAGGGGCTTGGGTCTGAGGAGGAGGGAATCGAACTCGCCGCGCCCGATGAAGCCCTGAAACGCGGCAATGCCGCGCCCGAACAGCTCCGTCAGCGCAAAGGAAGCCTGCATCACGCCGAAAAAGAACATGATCTCCGCCGCGCCCCAGTGGCCCACGACCCGGAAGCGGCTCAGCAGCACCGTCACCGCCATCATTTCGCCGCCGGTCATCACGAACTGCGCGATCACCTGCATCAGCAGGCTCGAGCGGTACTGCATCGCGGATTTCATCAGCATTTTCACCGAATGGATCACATATCGCATCGCCGTCAGCCTCCCTGCACCGTCATGTCGTTCAGCCGCCGCTGCCACATCCAGCGGCCCAGCAACCGCAGCGCGCAGATCCACAGGAGCTGCACGCCCACCGCCAGCGCCCACTCCCCCGGCGCCGCCGCATGCTGATACATGCGGATGGGCGCGTCCAGCGCCTGCGCGAAGGGCTGGAAGCGGATGAACATCTGCAGCGCGTCCGGAAAGAGCGTCAGCGGGATCACGTTGCCGGAGAAGGTCACCATCGTCAGGTTCAGGATGGCGGAGATGCCGCGGCGGTCGAGCGTTTTCATGTTGATCGCGTCCACGATGGCGGACAGTTCGCACAGGCAGACCACGCCAAGCCCCACGGACAGCAGGAACTGCAGCATCGCCAGCGGACTTTCCGGCAGGGACATGCGCAGCTCCCGGGGCAGAAGCAGCTGCACCGCCAGCATCGGCAGCATGCGCATCCCCGCGCCCACCAGCCTGCCGCCCACGTCCCGGCACACCCAGAACCGGTGCTGGTCCAGCGGCCGGACCATCATGTACGCCACGCCGCCGGAGAGGATCAGGTTCGTCAGCTCCCCGTCGTTGGAGAAGAGCATGCGGAAAAACATCTGCTGGATCCACACATAGGTGATCGTGTCCCGCAGCGCCTGCGGGTCGCCGCCGCCGTAGAGCACCGTATACAGGCAGATATACACCAGCCCGAAGAACACCTGCGTCACCAGTCCGCCCAGGGCCGCCGCGCGGTACTGCGTTTCCATCAGCGCCCGGAGACGGAAGACGGTCAGATAGGGCCGCCACTTGTCCATCAACGTCTTCACAGCGCCATCTCCCTGTACATGCGGGCGATCAGCTCGTCCACGTTCTGTTCCTTCAGGGTCATCTCGCGCACCCGTCCGGCGGCGAGCACCTGCGGCAGCAGCTCGCTGGTCGGCAGCTTCGCCGGCTCGTAGGTCAGGATGTACGTGTCGCCGTCCCGGGAGACCTCAGCCGTCACGCCGGCGAGGTCCGCGCCGCCGTCGTAGCTGACGCGGAGGGTGTGCACGGTGTCGTACTTGTGCAGCAGGGCATCCAGCTGGCCGTCGTAGAGGAGCCTGCCGTGGCCCAGCACCATCACGCGGCTGCACAGCGCCAGCATATCCTCCATGTCATGGGTCGTCAGGAGAATGGTGGTGCCGCGGGTGCGGTTTTCCTCCCGGAGGAAGGCGCGGAGCTTGAGCTTGCTGACCGCGTCAAGGCCGATGGTCGGCTCGTCCAGGAAGAGGAGCGACGGCTCATGCAGGAGGGATCCGCACAGCTCCGCCCGCATGCGCTGACCCAGCGACAGCTGGCGCAGGGGTGCGTTCAGGAACGTTTCCAGCTCCAGCGCCCCGACCAGCTCATCCAGCCGTTTCTGCCATTTCGCCTGCTCCAGGCCGTAGATGTCCCGCAGCAGCAGGAAGGAATCGCGGATCGGCACGTCCCACCACAGCTGCGTCCTCTGGCCGAACACCGCGCCCAGATGCTTCACATGCGCCTTTCTGTCCGCCCAGGGGGAGCGCCCGTCCACGGTGCAGCTGCCCTCCGTCGGGGTCAGGATGCCCGTCAGGAGCTTGACGGTCGTGGACTTTCCGGCGCCGTTGGGGCCGATCAGGCCGACCAGCTCGCCCCGTTCGATGGAGAAGGTCGCGTCCGTCAGCGCCGGGATGCGCTGCGTCTCCCGCTTCCACAGCCGGGACAGCCCGCCGTTCTTGGGCGCGTTGTGGCGCACGTAGACCTTCGAGAGATGGTTGACGTCAATGAATGGCATGTTTCATTCCTCCTTCGTATGCCATATGCTGCGCATCGGAAAGCGGGAACACAAAAACAGCGCCACCTGAATGCGGATGGCTCGTCCCGCACTTCAGACAGCGCTGCACATGGCTCCTTGGGAGTCCTTTTCTTTTGCAGATGTCGATCATTTCTGATGCAATTGGAGGGTCATTATAGCACCGTTGTATACAGGTGTCAATAGCTGATCTGGGCAAAATTCTTTTTTCTTGCATCCGGAGGGAAAATGCTGTACAATAGGCGTAACGAAATTATGAAGGAAAGAGGTCGAAGACCTTGAGCAGACTCGGAGATCTGATCCGCACGGAGCGCATCCGTGCCAAGCTGACCCCCAAACAGGTGGCAAAGAAGTGCGGCGTGGCAGAGAGCTACCTCGTCGCTGTGGAAAACGGTACGAAGATCATCGCGGACGATCAGGCGCGCCGCATCCTGAAGACGATCGGCCTGCGCGAGCAGACGGAGGCGGACTTCTCCCTGGACGATATCGCCGCGACGGTCGATCTGGCCGCCGTTGCCTCCCCTGTGGCGAAGACCGTCACGGAGCGCCCCCGGCAGAAGCCCCAGCCGAAGGAGGAGATCGTCGCCTCCGCCGATTCGGACGACGGCAAGGCCGTCACCGGCTCCGTCTGGCTGGACGCGCTGACCAGCGTGCTCAAGCGCGTGCCGGTCATGAACGCCGTCATGAAGCCGGTGGACTACCGCCTGCTGCCCATCCAGTCCGGCAAGATCGAGGGCGCGTCCCCCGACAAGGTGTTCTACTACCTCGCACCGGACGACAGCATGCGCGGCTTCCGCATCCATCAGGGCGATATCGCGCTGATCGTCCCCGCCCACTCCCCCGTGGACGGCGCGGTCATGCTGGTGGAGTACAACAGCCACCGCTTCCTGCGCAAGGTGAAGCGCCTGGCGGACTTCAGCGTGATCCTCCAGTCCTTCGACCGGGAGTACGACGCCGTGACCGTGCAGATCAACGAGTGTAACTTCCTGGGCCGTGCCGTCAAGCTCGAAATCGAGCTGTAAACCACATTGGGAATTCGGAATGCGGAATTCGGAATTTCTGCGGCGTATGTGCATCAGCATCACAGGCGCCATTCACCATTCCGCATTCAAAATTCATCATCTTCACCAAGGGAGCTGATCCATCATCTACGCGGGGGTAGTGCCCCCTCAAGCGCAATCGCGCGGGAAAGGATGACCCTCTGTATCTCGGCGTAAAGCTGTACCCGTTTCCAATTCTGATGCATGAAACGAGGAATGTGTATTTATGAAGAAGGCAACCGTGTAAGCTGGGAGGTCTGCCCCCGGCATTCCTCCCACGATCATTCAACCGTACACCCCCGAATGATTGAAATGTGAGGAAAAAGCAATGAACCGCGAAAACAAGCGCAAACAGTATGACAAGCACTATTACCGCCACAACCCCTGCAACGAGAGCTTCACCTGCAAGAACTGCGGGCGGCTCTGCGTCCCGGAGGGCGCGGGGAGCGACCACCGCAACCATTGCCCCAACTGCCTCGTGAGCCTGCATCTGGACATCGAGCCGGGCGACCGGGAGGCAGACTGCGGCGGACAGATGGAGCCCATCGCCGTATGGGTCCGCAAGCACGGCGAATGGGCCATCGTCCACCGCTGCCGCATGTGCGGATGGATCTCCTCCAACCGGGTCGCGGCGGATGATAACCCGATGAAGCTCATGTCCATCGCCATGAGGCCGCTGACCAATCCACCCTTTCCGCTGGAGAGGATCGAGGAGCTGACGGCTCTGATGGGCGGCGCAGGCACGATGAGCTGACCCGGAGCAGAAGCATACAAAAGCAGCCGCAGAGCGCCGGGGATCCCCGTCTCTGCGGCTTTGCTGATTCACTTCGCCTTGCTGATCCCGCACGGCCAGCGTTCCCCGACCGACTGCAGATCCTGCTTCTTTCCGCCCAGATCAATGAACAGATCATAGATGCGGGCTGCATCGTCTCCCGGAATGACGACCACGCCCTCCAGCACCGGTTCGCCCGCGCGCAGGAAGGTCACCGGGATCGGGTCATCCTTCTTTTGCTGGGCGATCGCCTTGAGGAAGGGCAGGCTCGTGTCCGACAGGCAGATGACGTACTCCTCCTGATAAACACCATCGTATTCAAAGACGTCCGCCGTCACGCCGAAGGCATACTGCTTGCCGCCGACGGTGAAGGTCAGCGTATCGGCGCGCATCAGGTCGTAGAGCATCGCCAGCACGTCCACCCGGATGAGGATCATGTCCGTCTGGGAATCCCTGATATAGTCCAGCGTGACCATGAGCGTGCCGTCCTCGATCTCGCCCAGATAGAACGGGTTGGACAGGCTGTAGACCGTGTTCCACGCGGCGTCCACGCTTTCAGTCACCTCTTCCCGGGCAAACAGGCCGTCCAGGTCAAATTCTGCCCACGCCGCTGCGGGCAGCAGCGCCAGCGCCAGCACGAGGGAAAGCAGCTTCTTCATCATCATCGCCTCCTGTTTGTTTATTCTCACCCTGATTATAGCAAATTCTCCCGGCCCGTGCAAGAGGCCGCTCACAACCGCGAAAGGAGGGAGAGCCATGCGCCGGTGGAAACCGGAGACGCTCATTCTCATCATCGCTGCCGCCGGCGCTGCGCTGGGGGGCATGCTGTGCATCGCGACCGGCCGCACCGCCGCCCACGCGCTGACCATCCTGACGGCCGCAGCCTTCTGGGCGGGCGCCTTCCGCACGGCGCTGACCGCGCTGCCCAACCGGCAATCCGCCCGGGTGCAGCTGGCGTCCGCCGCCCTGTTCGCGGGTGCGTGGCTGGCGCTGCTGGCCTTCTATGCCTGGCATTACCGGTCCGCGCGGAATGTGTACATCTTCGACGACTCCCTGTACTACTATCAGCAGCTGGAGCTGGCAGGGCAGCTGAATCTCGGGCTCCCCGCGACCCTGCGGCACCTGTGGACGAGCCTCGCCACCGATTACACCTGCGTGCCGAACCTGCTCATGGCGCCCCTGTTCTCCCTGACCGACCGCAGCATCCACGGCTTCGCCTTCGCGGGCGTCATCATGGCATGGACGCCCCTGATGTTCCAGATGTACCGCGTGACGCTGCGTTTCGCCGATCATTTGCGCCTGAGCGGCAGGAGGACGCTGCTGCTGTGCGCCGGGACATGCCTGAGCATCTTCGCGCTGCCGCTGCTGCACCGGGCGACGGCCTGGTGCCAGATCAACCTGCTGGGGCTGCCCTTCCTGCTCCAGGCGGTGTACCTGTCCCGGCAGATCGATTTCACCCGGCCGCAGCCGCTGCGGATGGCGGGGCTGTTCCTGTCGGCGGTGCTGCTCGTGCTGATGCGGCGGTGGTTCCTGTTCTTCCTCGCGGGATATCTGCCGCTGTGGGGCGTGATGACCGCCGCGGCGCTTCTGCGCCGGAAGGAGCATCGCGGGCTGCGGAATCTTTTCCTGTACGGCGCGGTCTGCATCGCCGCCGGGGCGCTGCTGCTCTGGCCGGTGCTCTCCCGCGCGCTCAACGGGAATTACGTCGTCGCCTATGAATACTGGAAGCGGGACGGGCTGCCCTACGAGCTTTGCAATCAGGCGTGGCTGCTGGGGTACGCCTCCTGCGGGATGATCCTCGCCGGATATGCGTGGGGGCTGTGTCAGCGCCGGAGCCGCGAGCTGCGCCGCCTGTCCGCCCTGATGGGGGGAAGCGCCGCCGTCGCCCTCGTCCTCTTCACGCGCATCCAGAACATGAACTTCCACCAGGCGACGATCCTCATGCCCTCTTACGTGCTGGGGCTGATGCTCCTCTTTGCAATGCTCGCGAGCCTCTCCCGTGTATCCGTCCGGCGGGGGCTTTCGCTGCTGACAGGCGGGTTGCTGCTCTTCCAGTGGGGCATGAGCGTCACGCAGGAAAAGCCGCAGGACACGGCGCCCTGGCTGAGCCATGTGTCGATCAGACCGCCCGTCCGCGCAGACCTGGACGCGCTGCGGGCCGTCAATGAATTCATCGGCGCACACTGCTCCGAGGAGCATCCCGCGCTCATCCTGTGCAACAGCGACCGCTATGACCGGCTGACCTTCGTGAACCTCGCCTACCCCGACCTGAGCCTGCGGGAGAAGGTCGCCCTCGACCGGACCGCCCTGGTCAGCGACGGATTCCCCCGCATGTGGTTCGCGGCCGGCTGCATCCTCGTCCCGACCTCGCCGCAGACGAATCACCCAGGCGGCACGGTGGAGAAGCTGACCCGCCATCTGCTGGCCGACGAGGCAGGCCGCTTCGATGTCGTCGCAACCTTCCCCATGGACGGCTTCGACCTGCTCGCGATGCAGCGCCGCAGCCCCGTCACCTATGACGAATACGAGGACATGCTGGCCCTCTTCGCCCATGAGCACGCGCTCTATCCTGCCGTATACGGCGACCGGATGGGCTTCTTCTACGGGCTGGCCGCCGGCTGGCAATGACGTTCTTTGCCGGTAATTGACATACCCAGCCTTGACAGCACCTGCGAAATGTGCTATAACATGAAATAATAAGCCATATTTTGGCGCACACAAGAAAGAAGGTTGATCCTCCATGTCCATGGGTGAAGCAGTCAGCTCCTGCCTGCAGAAATACGCCACCTTCTCCGGCCGCGCCCGCCGCAGCGAGTTCTTTTACTGGGGCCTGGCCACCGGCATCATCTCCGCGATCCTGGGTCTGATTTTCGGCAGCGACTCCATCATCTCGTCCCTGTTCTCCCTGGCCACGCTCCTGCCCGGTCTGGCCGTCTGCTGGCGCCGCATGCACGACATCGGCAAGTCCGGCGCGTGGTACTTCATCATCCTGGTTCCCATCGTCGGCATCATCCTGTGGATCGTCTGGGTCTGCCGCGACAGCGAGCCCGGCAGCAACTTCTACGGCGACTGCCCCAAGTGATCGTACCACCGGCAACGCAAATGGCGCTCCCTCCGCCGCACAGGCAAAGGGAGCGCGTTTTTTATTTTTCCAGCAGCTTTGGATCGATCTGGCGGCCGCGGGTATAAACCTGCCGGTCCTGCTCGCCGATGGGGCGGAGTACCCGGCAGGGGTTGCCCACCGCCACCACATCCGCCGGGATATCCTTCGTCACCACGCTTTCCGCGCCGATGACGCTGTTGTCCCCGATGCTCACGCCCGGCAGCACGATGACCCCTGCGCCCAGCCAGCAGTTGCGGCCGATGCGGATGGGCAGATTGAACTGCATCTGCCTTTCCCGCAGCTGCGGCAGGATCGGGTGCCCGCCGGTGGCCAGCACCACATTCGGCCCCAGCATGGTGTGATCGCCGATGTAGATGTGCGTATCGTCCACCAGCGTCAGGCCGAAGTTGGCGTACACGCCCTTGCCCAGATGGGTGTGATGGCCGCCCCAGTTGGAATGCAGCGGCGGCTCGACATAGCAGCCCTCCCCTGCCTCGGCGAACATCTCCTTCAGCATCGCAATGCGCTTTTCCAGCTCATGCGGCCGGGTCTGATTGTAGTCATACTGCTTTTCCAGGCAGTCCAGCTGCTCGCGGAAGATCGCCTCGTCCCCCGGATCGTACAGGTCGCCGGAATGCAGCTTCTCGTATTCAGTCATGCTGACACCTCCATATCAGAAGAGCGCGCTCCCCCCACACAGGCGGAGGAAGCGCGCTTTCTCTGTCGTTTTTACCTCAGCGCCTTCGACTTGCGCTCCGCATCGCAGAACATGCAGCGGTACAGGCCGTGGGTGCGGTCCTTGAGGATGAAGTGCTGATCCAGCGCAGACTCCACCGTGGTGATGCAGCGGGGGTTCTTGCAGTGGATGACGTTGATCAGGTGCTCGGGCAGGGAGAGCTTCTTCTTCTCCACGACCACGCCGTCCCGGATGATGTTGACGGTGATGCCGGGGTCGATGTAGCCCAGCACGTCCAGATCGACATTGAGCTCCGCGTCGATCTTGATGATGTCCTTGCGGCCCTTCGCGCCGGAGCGGACATTGCGCATGTAGGCCACGGGGCAGTCCAGCTCGTCCAGCTTCAGGAAGCGGTACACGTCCATGCCCCGCCCGGCGGTGATGTGGTCCAGCACGATGCCGGAATGGATGGAATCGATGTTCATGCCTTCATCTCCTCCCACTCAAGAAGCGTCTTGATCAGCGCCATACGGACAAAGCGGCCGTTGCGCACCTGATCGAAGTAGACCGCGCGGGGGTCATCGTCCACCTTCGTGGAGATCTCGTTCACGCGGGGCAACGGATGCAGGATGGACAGGTCCGCCTTGGCCGTGCGCAGCTTCTCCGGATCAAGGATGTAGGTATCCTTCAGGCGGATGTAGTCCGCCTCGTTGAAGAAGCGTTCCTTCTGCACGCGGGTCATGTAGAGGATGTCCAGCTCCGGCATGACCTCCTCCATCGTCTCGACCTCGCGGAAGGGGATCTCCTTGCGCTTCAGCTCGTCCGTGATGTAGGCGGGCACCTTCAGCTCCGGCGGGGAGATCAGCACGAACTCCACGCCCTCGTAGCGGCTCATCGCGCCGATGAGGGAGTGCACCGTCCGGCCGAACTTCAGGTCGCCGCACAGGCCCACCACCATGTTGGACAGGCGGCCCTTCTGGCGGCGGATGGTCATCAGGTCGGTCAGGGTCTGGGTGGGATGGTTGTGGCCGCCGTCGCCCGCGTTGATGATCGGGACATAGCTCTTGAGGGAGCCGGCCATGGGCGCGCCCTCCTTGGGGTGGCGCATGGCGATGATGTCCGAATAGCAGGAGACGGTGCGGATGGTGTCCATCAGGCTCTCGCCCTTGGCGGTGGACGAGGAATCCGCCGAGGAGAAGCCCAGCACGCTGCCGCCCAGGCTCAGCATCGCCGACTCGAAGGACAGGCGCGTACGGGTGCTCGGCTCAAAGAACAGCGTCGCAAGGATCCTGCCCCGCAGGCACTCGCGGTACGCAGCGGGGTCAGCAATCATCTTGTCGCCGAGGTCAAGCACATGCTCGATCTCCTCGACGGTGAAATCCGTGATGTCGATCAGGTGGCGCAATGGGATCCGCTCCTTTTCTGTCATCAATTCGTGTATGTTACAGGGAGATCTTCTTCTCCAGCATGTAGGCGCAGCCAAAGAAGGAGACGAGGATCGTCGCCAGGCTCACCAGCGCCTGCGGCACCACATAGAGCAGCAGCGTCGTGAAATCCGGCGTCGTTTCCAGGTTGTAGGCGGCGATGATGTTGTTCATCCCCGGCACATCCATGTAGTTCAGCATCAAGTAGGCCGCGGGGAACAGGCTGTTGATGAAGCCGATGAGGTAATTCAGGGCGATGTAGAACACGATCGCCATCAGCCAGCGCCAGCTCTTGTCCCGGAAGAAGGTATGGCTGAGGGTCACGGCGAGGTAGGCGACGGCGAAGAACGACAGCGTTGACAGTGCGGCGTAGATCACCGTGAACACGCCGGCCAGGATGATCTGGTCCGTGTGGATGCCCAGCTCCTTCAGCGACTCGTCGATGATTTCGATCAATTCGGCGTATTCGCCCAGCCGCTCCAGCAGCAGCCGGATATCCAGATAGCCCAGGCCGATGTACACCAGCGCGAAGAACGCGCTGAGCGCAAGAGTGAAGAGGAACTTGGACGCCATGATCTTCAGGGTGGAATTGGGCGTCATGAAGATCAGGTAGGCGCTGCGGCTGCGCAGCTCGCCCGAATAGCTCGTCACGCCGCGGATCATCACGAAGATGTACACCGCCAAGGTCATGAAGACCAGCAGCATCGCCGCAATGGCCGCATGGTAGCTGGGCTCGCCCTCGCCGCTGAACACGCCGTAGAGGAAGTAGCCCTCCATCGCAGCCGTGATGCCCAGCAGCACCAGGATCGACACCAGTGCCTTGCGGAACTCGTATTTCAGGAGCTTAAGCATTCGCCGTCACCTCCTGTGCCGCGCTGTGGGACGGGGCGAAGATCTCCAGATATGTGTCCGTCAGGCTCTTCTCCTCCGACAGCGACAACCGGCTGCCCTCCCGCACGATCTCGCCGTTCTTCATGAACACCACATGGTCGATGTAGTCGTCCATCTCCTCCACCAGATGGGTGGAGATGATCATGGAACGGCCTTCGTTGCGGTAGCGGATGATCTCGTTGATCACCTGCGTGCGGGTCAGGATGTCCACGCCGTTGAGGGGCTCGTCGAACATCATCAGCTCCGCGTCGCGGCTGAGGGTCAGGGCAAGGCGCACCTTGGCGTTCATGCCCGAGGACAGCTTGTCGATCCTGTCCTTCGGGTTCAGCTCCATCCGCCGGAGGATTTCCTCAAAGCGGGCCATGTCGAAATCATCGAAGAAATCGGCATAGTACCTGCCCGCGTCCCGGATGGTCATGTAGCTGTAAAAGTAGCTTTCCGTGGGCATATAGGCGATCTTCGCCTTCGTCCTGGGGCCGATGCGCTCGCCGTCCAGCAGGATCTCCCCGCTGGTGGGCATCATCAGGCCGGCGATCATCTTCATCAGTGTGGTTTTGCCGCTGCCATTGGGACCCAGCAGGGCATAGGTCCTGCCGGGCTGAATGGTCAGCACCGCGTCCTTCACGCCGTATTTCGTGGAGAACCTGCGGGTCACATTCCTGATTTCAAGCATGATGTACTCCTTTGGGTACCCCTGCGGATTACGCCTGCGCGCCGTTCACGGCCAGGTAGTTCCTGATGCGCTGCACGTTCTCGGCGTTCTTCTCGTCCGCCTCGAGGTACTCGATGATGTCGTACACGTCCACGACGGAGTACACCGGGAAGCCGAACTCCTCCTGCACCTCGGCCATGGCAGACTTCTCGGTCTTGCCCTTTTCCTTGCGGTCGACCATGATGAAGGTCGCGGCGACCTTCACGCCCTCGAGGTGGCCCAGGATGGCCATGCTCTCGCGGATGGCGGTACCGGCGGTGATGACGTCCTCAACGATGACGACTTCCTCGCCGGCCTTCGGGACATAGCCCACGAACACGCCGCCTTCGCCGTGATCCTTCACTTCCTTGCGGTTGAAGAAGAAGGGAACGTCCAGGCCCTGCTTGGACAGCGCGACCGCGGAGGACACCGCGATGGAGATGCCCTTGTAGGCGGGGCCGTACAGGACGGTGCGCTTGTTGCCGACCTTCTCCAGGTAGGCCTTGGCGTAGAACTCGCCCAGCTTGGCGATCTGGTCACCGGTCTTGATGTCGCCGGCGTTGATGAAGTAAGGGATCTTGCGGCCGGACTTGGCGGTGAAATCGCCGAACTTCAGCACGCCCGCGTCCTCGAGGAATTTGATGAACTCTACCTTGTAAGCTTCCATTTTGTTTGTCTCCTTTCGGTTGACGAATTCGGAATTATGAATTCGGAATTCGGAATTTATAGTGTGGACTGATTTTGCGCCTTAGTAATTGCAACAAGAATCGAGATGAGCTCCTGGCAGTCACTATAAATGCTTTGATATGCTGCTTCATTATTGATGTAGCCGCTCTCGTACAGGAGCTCCAACCAGTATTCCGTTTCACTTGCTTCCTTCAGAGCAATGTTCAGTTTTGAGAAGAAATCCGCGCGGGATTGTCCGCGAATTGCCTCTTTCACATTTGCCCCTATCGACGTTCCGCTTCGCAGCATCTGCTTGGACATAATGTGTTCATGCTGCTGATTGAGCATCTGGTACAGCTTGATGATCCGCAATGCAAACGCTTTGCTCTTCATCACTACAACATTATTATCCTTCATTCAAAACTCCTACGCTTCATTCAGAATTCAGTCTCACAAACCAAATTCCGAATTCCGCATTCCGAATTCCGAATTACTTACTCCCCCAGGAATTCCTTCACGCAGCGGTTATAAGCCGCCACCGGGTCCGCCGCCGCGGTGATCGGACGGCCGACGACGATGTAGTCGCTGGCAGCCTTCGCCTTTTCGGGGGTCATGATGCGCACCTGATCGCCCACGTCGCCGTCAGCGAAGCGGATGCCGGGGGTCACGGTCAGGAAGTCCGCGCCGCAAGCTTCCTTGACCAGCGCAGCCTCCAGCGGAGAGCACACCACGCCGGGCAGACCGGCGGCCTTGGCGTTCTGGGCGTACTTCTTCACGGTGTCGGGCATGGAGGCGTTGATCAGCAGCTCGTTCTGCATGCGCTCCTCGGAGGTGGAGGTCAGCTGAGTGACCGCCAGCAGCACGCCGCAAGTGCCGTCTTCCTTGGTCAGGCCTTCCTTGGCGGCCTCCATCATGGCGATGGTGCCGGAAGCATGCAGGTTGGTCATGTCCACATCCAGGTGGCGCAGCACGGCCATGGCCTTCTTGACGGTGTTGGGGATGTCATGCAGCTTCAGGTCCAGGAAGATCTTGTGGCCGCGGGCCTTGATCTCCTTGACGATGGCGGGGCCTTCGGCGTAGTACAGCTCCATGCCGATCTTCACGTAGGGCTTGCGGCCGGTGAACTGATCGAGGAACGCGAGGGTCTTTTCCTTATTCTCAAAGTCGAGGGCAATGATGACGTCCTTAGCCATTGTTGTTCTCCTCCTAAATTATTACTGATGTATATTCCTACACGCAGGGCGTGTGTGAATTCGGAATTGTGAATTCGGAATTCAGTTACTGGACACGAACTTCGGTGATCGGCACATGGCATACACTTCAAATTCGGAATTCCGCATTCCGAATTCCGAATTACAGCGCGTCACACGCGCTGAATGTCGCTCAGCCTCTCAATGTGCAGCTTTTCCATTTCGATCGGCAGCTGCTCGATGATCTCCTTACATGCGTAGGGATTCACCAGGTTCGCCGCGCCGACCTGCACGGCCTTCGCGCCAGCCATCATCATCTCGATGACGTCGCGGGCAGTCGAGATGCCGCCCATGCCGATGACGGGGATCTTCACCGCGCCGGTCACCTGGTACACCATACGCACCGCCACCGGGAAGATGCCGGGGCCGGAGTAGCCGCCCATGACGTTGGCCAGGATGGGCTTGCGGCGGTTCAGGTCGATGCGCATGCCCAGCAGGGTGTTGATGAGGCTCAGGCCATCCGCGCCGGCCTCCTCGCAGGCCTTGGCGATGGACACGATGTCCGTCACGTTCGGGCTCAGCTTGATGTACACGGGCTTGGTGGCGACTTCCTTGACCGCGCGGGTGACGCTGGCTGCCGCTTCCGGGCTGGTGCCGAAGGCCATGCCGCCGCCGTGGACGTTCGGGCAGGAGATGTTCACCTCGAGGATCTCCACCTGGTCCTCCTTCGTCAGCTTGGAGACGCACTCCACATACTCCTCGATGGAGAAGCCGCTGATGTTGGCGACGATGGGCTTGCGGAAGATCTTGCGCAGCTCGGGCAGCTCATGGGCGATGACATGATCCACGCCGGGGTTTTGAAGGCCGACGGAGTTCAGCATGCCGTTGGGGCACTCCGCGATGCGGGGGGTGGGGTTGCCGAAGCGGCTCTGGGCGGTCGTGCCCTTGAAGGACAGGGAGCCGAGGATGTTGATGTCATAGAACGGCAGGAATTCCTGGCCGAAGCCGTAGGTGCCGCTGGCGGGGATGATCGGGTTGTCCAGCTTCACGCCGGAGAGGGTTACGCTCAGATCCTTCATTTTACCAGATAACCTCCTCACGATCCAGAATCGGGCCGTCCTTGCAGATGCGCTTGTAGCCGCCCTTGACCTTCACGGAGCAGCCCATGCACGCGCCGAAGCCGCAGCCCATGCGCTCCTCGAAGGAGAGCTGCGCGGGCTTTTCGCTGGCGTTCATGATGGCCTTGAGCATGGGCAGCGGGCCGCAGGCGCAGATGTCGGTGAAGTCGAGGTCAGCCATCGCGTCGGTGACCAGACCCTTCACGCCGGCGCTGCCGTCCATCGTCGCCAGGACGAAGGGCGCGCCCATCGCCTCCACCGCGTCCTTCAGGAAGACTTCGCTTTCGGTGTTGAAGCCCGCCAGCACCGTGGGGTGCTTGCCCTCCGCCAGCAGCTGACGGCACAGGCCGATCATGGGCGGCAGACCCACGCCGCCGCCGATGAGCAGAGGCCGCTCTCCGCAGCGGGAGGTGTCGAAGCCGTTGCCCAGACCGTTGAGGACGTCCAGCTCCATGCCGGTCTTCATCGCGGACATGACCTCCGTGCCCTGACCGACGACCTTGTACACCAGGGTGATGGTGGTGTCATCCCAGTCGCAGATGGAGATGGGGCGGCGCAGGTAGAAGCCGGGCACCGTCAGCTGCACGAACTGGCCGGGCGCGGTGATGGCGCTGGTGTCGCCCTCCAGCTTCATGCGCCAGACAGATGCGGTCAGTTGGGTATTCTCAATGAGGCGGTAAAGCATGGGAATCCTCCTCTTTACATATTGTTGTAAGCGACGGTCTTGCCGCAGATGGTCAGCTTGCACTCCGCGTGCACCTTCCAGCCCTCAAAGGGCGTGGCCTTGCCCTTGGAGAGGAAGTCGGCAGGGTCGATCACCTTGTCCGCGTTCAGGTCGAAGACGGTGATCTCCGCACGGTCGCCGATGTTCATGCCGCCGTCGAGGCGGAAGCGCTTGCGGGGCGCGTACGCCATGCGGTCGATCAGCGTTTCGAGGGTCATCCGGCCCGTCTCCACGAAGTAGGTGTACATCAGCGGGAAGGCCGTCTCGATACCGACCACGCCCATGGCGGACCCGGCCAGGCCCTTCGCCTTCTCCTCGGCGGAGTGGGGCGCATGGTCGGTGGCGATCATGTCGATGGTGCCGTCGAGGATGCCCTCGATCAGCGCCTGCTGATCCTCCTTGTCCCGCAGCGGCGGATTCATCTTGAACCGGCCGAGATCCTGCAGGTCGTCCTGGGAGAGCAGCAGGTAATGCGGGCCGGTCTCGCAGGTGACGTCGACGCCCTCCGCCTTGGCGGTGCGGATGATCGCCACGCTCTCCTTCGTGCTGACATGGCAGACGTGGTAGCGGCAGCCGGCCAGCTGCGCGAGGATGACGTCGCGGGCGATGGGGCCCCATTCGCTCTGGGAGGGGATGCCCGGGATGCCGTGCTCCTTTGCGAAGGCGCCGTCATGGATCGCGCCGCCCTGGGGGATCAGGCTCATGTCCTCGCAGTGGGCAGCGATGATGCTGTCCGCCGCGCGGCAGGCCTGCATGGCCGCCATCATGGTCTTGCCTTCCTTCACGCCGCGGCCGTCGTCGGAGAAGCCGATCACGCGGCCGGCCAGCCCCTTGATGTCCGTCAGCTCGCCCTCGCCCTTCTGGCCGACGGTGATCGACGCATAGGGCAGCACGCGGATGACCGCCTCCCGGGCGATCATCTCCTCCTGCACGCGCAGGTGCTCATCCGAATCCGGCGCGGGATTCAGGTTCGGCATCGCGCCGACGACCGTGTAGCCGCCGCGGGCGCAGGCCTTCGTGCCCGTTTCGATCGTTTCCTTATAAGAAAATCCCGGCTCACGCAAGTGCACATGCACATCCGCAAATCCGGGAAACACTGCCAAACCATGGCAATCAAAAACCTTGTCCGCTTCAGAAGAAATGACCTGTCCGCGGCCGGTCACAACACCGTCCGTGATCTCCACATCCATGGGAACAAGACGACCCTGATCAAACACCAGACCGCCCTTGAGCAGCATTCGCACGTGGACATCCTCCTTGCCATTCTGATTTGGTCGATGACCGTTATCCAATTTATTATATCGGAGCTTGACGAAGATTGCAAGCCCTTTTTCGGGATTTTTGCGATTTTCTCCGTCCTGCGGGCAGGCGCAGAAAACCTCCTGCCACAGCAGAGCGCCGCAGCAGGAGGTTGGAATGATTACTTGTTCTTCGCATCCACGATGGCCTTGACCTTCAGGGGCAGGCCCAGCAGGTTGATGAAGCCCTCGGAATCCTTGTGGCTGTACAGGTCCTTGGAGTCGCCGAAGGTCGCGATCTCCTCCAGGTACAGGCTGTTGGGGGACTTCACGCCGGCGTTGATGCAGTTGCCCTTGTAGCACTTGATACGCACGGTGCCGGTGACGTTCTGCTGCGTGCTGTCAACGAAGGCGGACAGCGCCTCGCGCAGGGGGGTGTACCACATGCCGTCGTAGACCAGCTCGGCGAACTTGGAGGCGATCAGCTCCTTGTAGTGGCTGGTGGCGCGGTCCAGGGTGATGCTCTCCAGGATGCCGTGGGCAGCGTAGAGCAGGGTGCCGCCGGGAGTCTCGTACACGCCGCGGGACTTCATGCCCACCAGACGGTTCTCGACCAGGTCGGCGCAGCCCACGCCGTTGCGGCCGGCGATCTCGTTGGCCTTGGTCAACAGGTCGATGGCTTCCATCTTCTCGCCGTTGATGGCCACCGGCACGCCCTTCTCGAAGTCGATGGTGACGTACTCCGCCTCATCGGGAGCCTTCTCGGGGGTGACCATGGTCAGCAGCAGGTCGGTCGGCGGCTCGTTCCACGGATCTTCCAGATCGGCGCCCTCGTGGGAGATGTGCCAGATGTTGCGATCCATGGAGTAGGGACGATCCTTCTTCACGGGCACGGGGATGTTGCGCGCCTCGGCGTACTCGATCTCCTCCTCGCGGGTCTTGATGTCCCAGATACGCCAGGGGGCGATGATCTTCATGTCGGGGTCGAAGGCCTTGATGGTCAGCTCGAAGCGGACCTGGTCGTTGCCCTTGCCGGTGCAGCCGTGGCAGATGGCGGTGCAGCCTTCCTCATGGGCGATCTCCACCAGGCGCTTGGCGATCAGCGGACGGGCGAAGGAGGTACCCAGCAGGTACTTGCCTTCATAAACAGCGCCAGCCTTCAGGGTGGGCCAGATGAACTCCTCGACGAACTCCTTGCGCAGGTCGGCGATGTACAGCTTCTCCGCGCCGCACTTGGCAGCCTTCTCGTGGAGGGGCTCCAGCTCCTCGCCCTGACCCACGTCGCCGGCCACGCAGACCACGTCGCAGTCATAGTTTTCCTTCAGCCACGGAACGATAATGGAAGTATCCAGACCGCCGGAGTAAGCCAGCAGAACACGCATCTTAGCCATATCTATCAATCTCCTTCAAGTGTTGTGATCGGATGACAACGGAGATTATACGCCCGCCTGAATAAAAATGCAACCCCTTTTGTGAAGAATTTTTCAATTCCACGGTATTTATTCTGTACTTTTGGTTTCCCGCCCCGCGCATCCGCGTCATTCCGCCGCGCAGTACATCGCCACCATGGCAAAGGGCTGCTCCGGCGCCAGGCCGGTTTCCAGCGTCGGGAAGCGGAGGTCGCCGTCCGCCAGCCAGGCCTCGCCCGCAAGGCTCCACACCGCGCCGAGGTACTCGTCATTGGCAATGTCCAGCAGCAGCACGCAGTAGAAGCATTCCGCCGCTTCGACCTCCCCCGCATCGGGGACAACGCCCAGCACGCTCACCTGACTGCCGACCACAGGTGTGGTCTGGCCGCCGCCGATGCTGCGATGGTCGGACGTTTCCGCCGGGTTGACAACAAACTCCATGAACGGCCGCTCCGCCCGGAAGCCCGCTTCCGTACGGCCTTCGATGCGGTAGGGCATGATTTCGCCCGGGTTCATCACCTGAAAGGGCGTCTCCACCGTGTATTCCTCGCAGAAGCCCGCCAGCCCGTTTTCGTCGAGCAGCAGCAGATACGCGATCTCCTCGAAGCGCTGGGGCACATCCGTCCCGTTCTTCAGGCAGCCCTGCAGGACGAAGGTGCCGTCCTCCGCCACATCAAGCCGGTCGAAAACCATCTCCACCTGCGCGGCGGCTTCCTCTTCGGCAGCCTCCGCGCCGGTCAGGCGGTAGCAGGTCGGAGAGTAGGTCGCGATCTTCTCGGAAAGGCCCGTCACCGTGACCCGGTCGAAGAAGACATACCGCTCATAATCAAAGAGGAAGCCGTTGTCCAGCAGGAACTGCTTCGTGTAGCCAGTCGCTTCGAAGATGCCGTCGCTGAGTCCCTCTGCATCGACCGCGCGGCCGGAACCTGCAGGCAGCTCCACGCCGCTGACGAACCGGTACGATTCGTCCAGCGCCAGCAGCACCGCGAAGTAGTCCTCCGGGTCCGTCCCCTCCTCCAGCGGCATCCAGGCTGTGAAGACGACCTCATCCCCCGTCTGCACGGCGATGGAGGGCAGATTCCACGCCAGCTCGACCGCCCCGGTCGTCTCAACCGCACGTCCGGTCGCGCCGGTGACTGAAATATCCGCGACCTCCACCGGGGCCTCCAGCGTGTACAGCACCGTTACCGGCAGGAAATGCGTGCCCGTCGGGATCTGATGCAGCGGGAACAGCGTCGTTTCCGCCGACACGGTCGGGATCTTCTGCCCCTGCGCATCCAGGAGCTGAACCGTCACATCCTCAAGCTCGTAGCAGCCTTCGCCGTCCTTGCGCAGCAGCAGGTGCAGCCGCGCCTGCTCCTCTCCGACCGGCTCGACCCACCAGCTGTCGATCCGCAGGGACATCCCCGCTTCCTCCGCCATCGCGGCGGACACGCACAGCAGCGCCAGGGCTGCCAGCAGCATGCAGAACAGTTTCTTCATCATATTTCCCTCCATTTGATCGTGTGAGTCTTTCCCCCCGTGCGGGGGATCTGACCATAACAACGCGCCCCGGCGGGCGTTTTCTCGTGCAGGAAACGCTTTTCCGGGAAAAATGCGGTCTGTTCGCGTTGACAATGCCTGCCCGGCGCGGTATGATAGACAGGTACGAACATATGATTGGGAGCATACGAAATGATCGTCCTTGGCATCGACCCCGGATATGCGCTGATGGGCTGGGGCGTGGTGGAGGCGCAGGGCAGCCGCATGAAGCTGCTCGGCTACGGCTGCATCGAAACGAAGGCCGGCACCCCCATGCAGCACCGCCTGCGCACCCTGCAGCTGGGCATCCGCGACCTGACCCTCATGTACCGGCCGGACGAGGTCGCCTTTGAGGAGCTGTTCTTCGCCCAGAATGTGACCACCGCGCTCATGGTCGGCGCAGCCCGCGGCGCGGCCATCATCGCCGCCGCCGAATACACCGAGAACCTCTACGAATACACGCCCATGCAGATCAAGCAGGCCATCACCGGCTACGGCAAGGCGGACAAGAAGCAGATCCAGCAGATGGTCAAGCTCCTGCTGAACATGCAGGAGCTCCCCAAGCCCGACGACGCTGCCGACGCCATCGCCTGCGCGATCACCCACTGCCAGGCCGGCCGCATGCGCGAGCAGTTCAGGATGAAATGAGTCTTCGACTCGTTGTGGCGGCTCCCGCCGCTGCCAGGGTTCCATGCATGAGTCACGGTGCGCAGAGGGTGCACCGCGACTCACTGTCTGCCGCTTTATCTACTACAGCCTCAGGAGGTATCCCTTGTACGCATTCATTGAAGGTCAGGTCGTCGAAAAGACGAACAACACCCTTGTGCTCCTGGCGGGCGGCGTGGGGTATCTCCTCAGCTGCTCCATGGCGACGCTGAACGCCGCGCCCAAGACCGGGGATGTCATGCGCTGCCACACGTGGCTGTCCGTACGCGAGGACGCGATGGAGCTCTTCGGCTTTGCCTCGAAGGAGGAAAAGCAGCTGTTCCTGCTGCTCATCGGTGTGAACGGCGTGGGCCCGAAGATGGCGCTGGCGCTGCTCTCGACCCTGTCGGCGGCCGATCTGCGCCTGGCGATCGTCATGGAGGACGAGAAGACCGTCTCCCGCGCGCCCGGCGTGGGCAAGAAGATCGCCCAGCGCATCTGCATGGAGCTGAAGGACAAGCTCGGGCAGTTCGAAACGTCGGGCGGTGCCGCTGCCGGTCCTGCCACCCCTGCCGCCGTTCCCGCCGCCGCAGACAACTTCGCGCAGGCCATGGCCGCCCTCACCGGCCTGGGCTACACCCCCGGCGAGGCCCGCGACGCGCTGGCGAAGGTCGAGAACAAGAACGCCCCCGCCGACGAGCTGCTGCGCCTTGCCCTGCGCAGCATGGCCGGCATGTGACGCACGCCCCATACAGACTGATTTGGCATTGCGAGGATCATTATGTTTGAAGATCGTTTCATGGATGCGGGCTTCCAGCAGGAGGACACTGCCGAGCAGAGCCTGCGCCCGCGGACGCTGCGGGATTACGTCGGACAGACCGCTGTGAAGAACAGCCTGAGCATCTACATTCAGGCTGCCCTTGCCCGCCGGGATGCGCTGGACCACATCCTGCTCTACGGCCCGCCCGGCCTGGGCAAGACGACGCTGGCCAACATCGTCGCCTCGGAGATGGGCTCCAATATCCGCATCACCTCCGGCCCGGCCATCGAGCGCCCCGGCGACCTGCTGTCCATCATCACCAACCTGAACCAGGGCGATGTGCTGTTCATCGACGAGATCCACCGCCTCTCCCGCACGGCGGAGGAGGTGCTGTACTCCGCGATGGAGGACTTCGCCGTGGATATCGTGACCGGCAAGGGTCCCATGGCCAACTCCATCCACATGACCGTGCCCAAGTTCACCCTCATCGGCGCGACCACCCGAGCCGGTCAGCTCTCCGCGCCCCTGCGCGACCGCTTCGGCATCCTGTTCCGCCTGGAGATGTACGAGCCGGAGGAGCTGGCTTCCATCGTCAAGCGCAGCGCCGGCATCCTGGGCATCGAGGCGGAGGAGGCCGGCATCCTTGAGATCGCCCGCCGCAGCCGCGGTACGCCGCGAATCGCCAACCGCATGCTCAAGCGCGTGCGCGACTATGCGCAGGTCAGGGGCTCGGGCGTAATCTCGCTGGAGGTGGCGCGGGAGGCCATCGCCATGCAGGGCGTGGACGAGCTTGGCCTGGACAAGACGGACCGCACCATGCTGTCCACGATGATGGACAAATTCGGCGGCGGCCCGGTCGGCCTGGACACCCTCGCCGCCACGACGGGCGAGGACGCGATCACCATCGAGGACGTGTACGAGCCGTACCTGATGCAGCTGGGCTTCCTGATGCGCACGCCCCGCGGCCGCATCTGCACCCCCTCCGCCTGGCAGCACATGGGCCGCATCCAGCCCGGCGCCGCGCAGGACGGACAGGTCAAAATGGACATCTGATATCACCCGGACGCAGGAATTCCGCGCGTCCGGGTTGTTTTTTCTTTCACACAACCTTGACGAATTGGTTAAAATAACCTATAATGAGTATAAATCGTCTGCGGAACGTTTTCGTCCTGCAAGCCGATCATCGTTTAAAGGAGGAATATCCATGAAGAAGTTCCTGTCCATGCTTCTGGCGGTCCTGATGATCGCCACGATGGCGCTGGGCATGGTCTCCGCTTCCGCTGAGGAGCCCGCGAAGACCTCGTCCACCGCATGGCTGCTCTACTTCGCGTCCAACCACGAGAAGGACCAGGCCAATTTCCCCTGGTGGCCCCAGCATCAGCGCGTTGACCAGCCCTCTTCCGAGACTGGCGTCGAGGCGACCAATGCGGAAGTCACCGGCCCCGGCAAGTACACTGTCGGCCTGAAGTTCAACTGGCAGAAGGCCGAAGGCGCGATTCAGTTCAACCTGATCCTGAACGACGCTGAGGTCCTCTTCCCCGGCTATTATGTCGACATCACCGAGATCCGCGTCAACGGCACGCCCATCGAGGTGAAGGAGAACATGTACGGCGCCTACCATGACGACCCCAACGCCGGCATGGTTTCCATCTACAACTCCTACTGGGATCCCTTCTTCGAGCCCAGCGCGACCGGCCCCGCCAACCACCGCGCCTTTGACGGCACCGTGGAAGACGCTTCCTACCTGATCATCAACCCCGATGACATCGTCGCCGGCGACACCATCGAGGTCGACTTCATCGTGGCCGCCGAGGCCGGCGCTGCTCCCGAGGAGCTGGGCGCCATGCCTTACGTCGTGCCCGAGATCGAGGAGCCCGCTCCCTACACCGGCCCCACTGCCGACGCTCACCTGTACTACCAGGCCGGCGGCTGGTGGCCCGAGACCAACGGCACCCTGGGTGACAGCACCACCGTCACCATCACCGGCGACGGCCACTACACCCTGACCGCGTACTTCATGGATCAGGGCGGCTGGACTCCCCAGGGCAACGGCGCTGAGAAGCTGATCCTCGTCGTCTCCGACGGCAACGCCGAGGGCTCCGTCATGGACGGCAAGTACCTGGGCATCAGCGACATCCGCGTCAACGGCGTTTCCATCGACTTCGGCAGCGTTGCCTACGGCCCCACCGGCTATGACAACGGCGTCATCTTCGATGCCAACGACGACTACGCGATCCTGTACGACGCCTGGATGGCCGCCAATCAGCCCGGCGTGCCGTGGGGCCATGAGACCTGGGACGGCACCGAAGGCACCACCTCTGCGGTCAATCCCGACGATCTGGTCAGCGTCAACTCCATCGAGGTCGACTTCTTCGTCACCTCCAGCCAGAACGTGATCCCCGCCAAGGAGAACACCGGCATCTGGTACAACAGCAACACCGTCGGTCTGGCCGGCCTGAGCCTGAAGGATCTGGGCATCGCCGAAGACTGGCACAACATCGTTCCCGTCGACCTGACCCAGACCGGCTGGCAGCGCTTCACCCTGGTTGGCGCTGACGCCCACGAGATCGGCGACGCTTATGTGGCCGTGAACAACGGCGCTGTGACCGTGCAGTTCGTCTACGCCGGCGGCTCCACTGCCCGCCTGCTGGAGCACAGCCAGTGCATCAAGTGGTTCACCAGCCTGGACGAGATCACCGTTGACGCGCTGACCTCCACCGAGGGCGGTCTGACCAGCGCTGACGCCGTGAGCGTGCAGAAGGATCTGGGCGGCGCGTCCGTGGCCTTCCTGTCCATCAACAACAAGGTCACCTGGCGTGATCCCATCGACGGCAACGGCAACAGCCTGCCCCGTTACTGGCGCAATCACCCCACCTGGGTCGCCTACCGCGATCAGCTGATGACCATGCTCCCCGTTGCGGAGTAATCATCTGCATTTCGGTTCTTCCGGAATCCTCCGGGCGTACACACTCGTGTGCGCCCGGTTTTTGTTGTCCGGACAGCGCGGCAGGTTCTTTTTCTGTTCTTGCCTGTGCTTCCTTTGTACTTCCGTGGACGCTTCTCCCCTGGGATGTTATAATAGGTACGTGCAGATTTTTTGCGATTCCCCTTGACAGCAGAGGGAAATCCTGTTATAATTCACCACATTAGCGCTTTATCGCGCTAAATTATCAGACTTTCAGGAGGTCGCCTATGGCCAGTCGGAAGCTTCAGATCCCCAGCGGCATGCAGGACACCCTGCCCGGCGAGTGCGCCCGCAAGCGCCAGCTGGAGCAGCGCCTGCGGCAGCTGTTCACGCTGGAGGGCTATCAGGAGATCGAAACGCCGATCCTTGAATATTATGACGCGCTGGATGATCGCACCTACGGCTTCCGGCCGGAGCATCTGTGGAAGACCTTCGACGCGCAGGCGCGCATCCTCGCCGTCCGTCCGGATTCGACGATCCCCGCGGCCCGGATGGCCGCCGGCCGTCTGGCCGATGCGCCGCTGCCGCTGCGGCTGTGCTATCTGCAGTCCGCCACGAAGGTGCGCTCGGAGACCTCCTCCATGCTCTGCGAGGAAACGCAGGCCGGCGTGGAGCTGATGGGTGAAGCAAGCCCGCAGGCGGACGCGGAAGTGATCGCACTGGCGATCCACGTGCTGCAGCAGAGCGGGCTGAAGGATTTCCAGATCGAGCTGGGACAGGCGCAGTTCGTGACCGGCTTCCTGCAGGAGGCCGGGCTGACCGAGGAGCAGAGCGCCGTCATGAGCGCCCTCACGGAGCAGAAAAGCACGCTGGACATGGAGCTGTACCTGAGCAAGCTGGACATCTCCGCAGACGTGACGGCCCGCCTGATGCAGCTGCCCCGCCTGTACGGCGGCGCGTCCGTGCTGGACGAGGCTGCGGCCCTCACCCGCCATCCCCTGTGCCTCGCCGCGATCGACAATCTGCGGCAGATCATGGCTGTGCTGAAGGAATACGGCTGCGATGAGTGCATCAGCATCGACCTGGGCATGGCGCACGAGGCGAATTATTATTCCGGCACGATCTTCCGCGGCCTCGTTGCGGAGCTGGGTCAGCCGCTGATGTCCGGCGGCCGCTACGATCACCTGCTCGCCCGCTTCGGCCGCGAGCTGCCCGCGACGGGCTTTGCGCTGAACCTGAAGCTGCTGCTGATCGCGCTGGAGCGGCAGGGCGCGTCCTTCGAAGCGCCGGTGCCGGACATCGTGCTGGGCTTCGACGCAGCCTGCCAGGCGGACGCGATCGCCTATGCCAAGCAGCAGCGCAAGCGCGGCGTGTCGGTCGCGATCATGTACGGCATGAACGCCGAGGCGCTGCGACACCGGATCGATACCAACCACGCGCAGGCCGCCGTCTACATCACAAAGGACGGCCTGCAGCAATACGGAAAGGCGGTGTTCTGATGCAGCCGGTCATCACCTTTGCCCTGGCCAAGGGGCGTCTGGCGGAGCAGGCCTTCACGCTGCTGGAGAATCTCGGCATCGACTGCTCCGAGCCCCGCAATCCCGGCCGCCAGCTCGTCCTGTGGGACAGGAAGAACAACATCCGCTTCATCCTTGTCAAGCCCAGCGACGTCCCGACCTACGTCGACCACGGCGTGGCTGACTTCGGCGTGGTGGGCAAGGACACGCTGCTGGAGGCCGGCCGCCCGCTGTACGAGGTGCTGGACCTCACCTTCGGGCGCTGCCGGCTGTGCATCGCCGGCTATGCCGACCAGTCCCATCAGCAGGCGACCCGCGCCACCTTCCGCGTGGCGACGAAGTACCCCAGCGTCGCCCGCAGCTTCTACGACGCAAAGGGCCAGACGATCGAGATCATCGAGCTGCACGGCTCCATCGAGCTGGGCCCGGTGATCGGCCTGTCCGACGTGATCCTCGACATCGTCGAGAGCGGCAGCACCCTGCGCGCCAACGGCCTGACAGTGCTGGAGGACGTCTGCGAATGCTCCGCCCGCCTGGTGGTCAACCGCGTATCCATGAAGACCAAGCGCGACCGCATCCGGGAGATCATCGACGGTCTCGCCGCAGAGGTCGCCAAGCTCAATTCTTAATTCTTAATTCTTAATTTGAAAAACTCCGGAGGTGTTTTTCATGATTCCGATTTTGAATATGTCCGACGCGCAGGCGCTCAAGGCCCGCGTGATGAACCGCAGCCAGCTTCAGAACGATGAGATCTCCGCCCGCGTGAAGGAGATCGTCGCCCGCGTCCGCGAGGAGGGCGACGCTGCCCTGTTTGACTACACGGCCCGCTTCGACAAGGTGAGCCTGACCGCCGAAACCGTGCAGGTCACCCGCGAGGAGATCGACAAGGCCTACGAGGCCGCCTCCCCCGAGTGGCTCGCCGCGATGCGCGAGGCTGCCCGCCGCATCACTGCCTTCCACGAGAAGCAGAAGACGAACACCTGGATGAATTTCGATCCCGCCATCAGCCTCGGTCAGAAGATCACGCCCCTCAAGCGCGTGGGCGTGTACGTCCCCGGCGGCACGGCGGCCTACCCCTCCTCGGTGCTGATGAACGTGCTGCCTGCGAAGGTTGCGGGCGTCAAGGACATCGTGATGGTGACACCTCCCGGCAAGGACGGCGGCGTGAGCTACCCGCTGGCCCTGGTGGCGGCGGACATCGCGGGCGTTGACCGCATCTTCAAGGTCGGCGGCGCCCAGGCCGTGGCCGCGCTGGCCTTCGGCACCGAGTCCATCCCGCGAGTGGACAAGATCACCGGCCCCGGCAACATCTACGTCGCCAACGCCAAACGCGAGGTTTTCGGCCACGTCGGCATCGACATGGTCGCCGGCCCCAGCGAGGTGCTGGTCATCGCGGACGACAGCGCCGATCCCCGCTATGTGGCGGCTGACCTGCTGTCCCAGGCGGAGCACGATCCCCTCGCCGCGGCGATCCTCGTGACCGACAGCGCCGCGCTGGCGGATGCGGTGGACGCGGAGCTGGCCCGGCAGACGGCGCTCCTGCCCCGCAGGGAAGTGGTCGAGCAGAGCCTGTCCGCCTACGGCACCATCGTCGTTGCGCCGACCATGGAGGACTGCGCGGATATCGCCAACCAGATCGCCCCGGAACACCTCGAGCTGTCCGTCAGCGATCCCTACGCACTGCTGCCCCTGATCGAAAACGCCGGCGCGATCTTCATGGGCCACTACTCCCCCGAACCGCTGGGCGACTATTTCGCCGGCCCCAACCACGTCCTGCCCACCAGCGGCACCGCCCGCTTCTTCTCCCCCCTGAACGTGGACGACTTCGTGAAGAAGTCCAGCCTCATCTGCTGCTCCCGCGCGGAGCTGGAGCGCGTCGCCGATCAGGTGATCCTGCTGGCGCAGCAGGAGGGCCTCGACGCCCACGCAAACTCCGTCGCCATCCGCTTCGGCAAGGAGATCAGGTAAGCGCCAGGGGCTCTGCCCCTGGACCCCGGCAGGGCTCTGCCCTGCACCCGCGAAGGGTCTTCGACCCTCTCGACACCCTTTGCGCGATTGAGTTGGATGTTCCTTTTTCAGTTGGCTCCGCGTGGGAGTCCGAGCAATAGGAGTGTGTTTATGCGTACTGCAAGCTTTGCCCGTGCGACAAAGGAAACCGATATCAAGCTGACCGTGATGCTCGACGGCTCCGGCAAGACGGAGCTGGCCACCGGCGTGGGCTTCTTCGACCACATGCTGGACGCGCTCAGCCGCTTTGCGCAGATCGACCTGACGCTCACCTGCAAGGGCGACCTGGAGGTGGACGCGCACCACACGGTCGAGGACGCGGGCATCTGCCTGGGCAAGGCCATCCGCGAAGCGCTGGGCGACCGGGCGGGCATCCGCCGCGTCGGCAGCGCCTACATGCCCATGGACGAGGCGCTCGCCTTCGCCGCCATCGACATCAGCGGCCGCCCCTACCTGGCTTATCAGGCGGAGTTCGCCGCGCCCATGTGCGGAAAAATGGACACGCAGCTGGCGGAGGAATTCTTCCGCGCCGTGACCGTCAACGCCGGGCTGACCGTGCATCTGAGCGTCCTCGCAGGCCGCAACGACCACCACAAGATGGAGGCTCTCTTCAAGGCCTTCGGTCTGGCCCTGCGCGACGCGATGCGCATCGACCAGAACATCCAGGGCGTACTCTCCACCAAAGGCGCGCTGGACTGACCAGCCCAATTCCGAATTCCGCATTCCGAATTCCGAATTTGAAAAACTCCGGAGGTGTTTTTCATGATCCTCTACCCCGCCATTGACATGCTGGACGGCAAGGCCGTGCGCCTGCGTCAGGGCAAGCGCGACGACGTGACCGTCTACGGCGATCCTGTTGAAATGTCTGCCAAATGGCGCGCCAAGGGTGCGCAGTGGCTGCATCTGGTCGACCTGACCGCCGCCTTTGAAGGCAAGACCGCCCATCTGCCGCTGATCCGCGAGGTCGTCGCGGCCTTTGACGGGCAGGTCGAGCTCGGCGGCGGCCTGCGCACGATGCAGGACATCGAGCTGCGCGTGAACGCGGGCGTGAAGCGCTGCATCATCGGCACGGCGGCGGCGGAGAATCCGGAGCTTGTCCGCGAGGCCTGCCGCGAGTTCCCCGGCTGCATCGCCGTGGGCATTGACGCGAAAAACGGCCTCGTCGCCACCCGCGGCTGGGTCGAGACGTCGGCCCTGACCGCCGTGGAGCTCGCCCTGCGCATGCGCGACATGGGCGTACGTGACGTGATCTACACCGACATCAGCCGCGACGGCATGATGCAGGGCCCCAATGTCGAGGCCACCCGGCGGCTCATCGAGCAGACGGGCATGGACATCATCGGTTCCGGCGGCGTGAGCTGCCTGAACGATCTGGGCAACTTGATGGCCGCGGGCTGCGCCGGCGCGATCCTCGGCCGCGCGATGTACGAGGGCGCATTCACGCTGGAGGAAGCCCTCGCATACAACAAGGAGGCGTGACGCATGCTGGACAAGACCATTCCGTTCTACCACATCATCATGCGCTGCGACCGCGTGTTGCCCATGGAGATCAAGCTCGCTCAGGGATACCGCATCCGTACATACCAGCCCGGTGACGAGGACGCCTGGGCCGCGCTGGAGTGCGCCATCGGCGAGTTCCCCACAGTGGAGGAGGCCAAGGCCTGGTTCGTCCCGCGTTATCTGACGGATCCGCAGATGGCCCGCGAGCGTGTATTTTTCGCCGTGTCGCCGGAGGGCGAGGTCGTGGGAACCGCCATCGCCTGGGAGCACGATCCCCGCGGAATGGGCGTGCGTGCGCTGCACTGGGTCGCCGTGCGTGAGGATCACCAGCGCAAGGGCCTGGGCCGGGCACTATGCCAAACCTGCCTGCGTCTCTTCCGCCGGGAGGACAACAGTCTGCCCGTCTGGCTGCACACCCAGCCCTGGAGCTGGAAGGCCATCCTGCTCTACATCAGTCTGGGCTTCAAGCTGCAGCCGAAGGACACCTTCTACACCTACGAGAACCAGTATGCTCCGGCCATGGAAACACTGGCTGCGCTCGTTACCCCGGAGCAGTACAATAAGATCGAATCCGCCTCCGCGCAGGATGTGCGCAGCGCCGACCTTTCCGCCATCCGCTACGACGCGCGCGGCCTCGTCCCCGCCATCACCCAGGACGCCTACACGGGCGAGGTGCTGATGCAGGCGTACATGAACGAGGAGTCCCTGCGCCTGACCATCGAATCCGGCTACGCGACCTACTGGAGCCGCAGCCGTCAGGAACTGTGGAAAAAGGGCACGACCAGCGGCCACCTGCAGAAAGTCATCCGCCTGAGCTACGACTGCGACGCGGACTCGATCCTCCTGCAGGTCGACCAGACCGGCCCCGCCTGCCACACCGGAAAGCGCAGCTGCTTCTTCAACCCGGTGATCGATGGCGACATGCCCGCGACCGCCGCCATCCTCGACGCGATCGAAAAGACCGTCGCCGACCGCGCCGAGAACCCCAGGCCCGGCAGCTACACCAACTACCTGCTGGACAAGGGCGCGGAAAAGATCTGCAAGAAGGTGGGCGAGGAAGCCACGGAGACCGTCATCGCCGCGATGAAGGGCGATGCAGACGGCCTCGCCGGAGAAGCCGCCGACCTGCTCTACCACCTGACCGTGCTGCTCTACCAGCAGGGCGTGAGCCTGCGCGACGTCTGGGAAGTGCTCAAAAAGCGGCATACATGATCGCAACATAAAGAGGGATGCAGCCCATAATCCGGGCGCATCCCTCTTGCTTTTCGGTGTTCAGTTGGCGTAATCCGCGGGCTGCTGCTGGGTGCGGACCTCGAAGTACTCGCCTCCGTCGGTCAGGATGACCACGTGGCCGTCCGCGTTGGTGTAAACGTTCTCCTTGGGGAACTTCACGCCGTTGTCGTCGGCGAAGTCCCAGACCTTGTACTTATTCACCACGCCGGGCACCAGCACATGGTCCGGGCGGACGGTGCGGATCGCCTGCGTGCCGATCTCAAAGGGCTGGATGGCATGGTGCGGGAACTTCAGCACGTCCACCTCCCGGCAGAGGTCGGCATAGGTGGTGTTGACGGGGCGGCTCTGGGCGAAATCGCCGGTGAAGAGCATGCGCCGCGTGCCGTACTGGAGCACAAAATTCAGCGAATCCGCGTTGCAGCCGCCGTTCATGCTCAGCTTTTCCGGACCGATGCAGGTGATCGTCACGCCGCCCATCTCCAGCACATCGCCCATCTTCATCTGCTGATGGACGCCGGTGACCATCGGGGCGATCTTCACCGTGACCGTGCCGTTGAAGATCTCGTCCGGCACCCGGTCCGCAGGCGAATAGACCACCGTCTCCGCATCGCCGAAGGCAGCGAGGATATCGTTCATATTCATGCAGTGATCCAGATGCCAGTGGGTGATGATGTACGCGTCCAGCCGCTGTACGCCGGCGGCGCGCAGGTACTCGACCACCTCATCCGTGGGCTGCCGCGGGTCGGCGTTGCCGCCGTCCACCATGATCTCCACATCGCCGACGCGGATCAGGTAGCCGTCCGCACAGCCGATCATCATCTGGTGCACCTGCAATATCGGCTCCGCAGCATCCTCCGCCCAGGCGGGCAGGCACAGCAGCAGCGCCAGCAGGCAGACCGCAAGCTTCGTCATTCTCCGCATCTGTCACCTCATGCAAGGGGACGGATGAGGATGATGGGCGTCAGCTCGTCGCCCTGGCCGCAGGGGTTGTCCTTCAGCGCATCCTGGATCTCATCGTCGGTCAGCGGGAAGGAATCGCACTTGCCCAGCTGGTTCTGGTCGATGTCGTTCGCGTCCATGATGACCACCGGGATGCCGGTATTCTTCGCCATCTCGTTGGACAATTCGACGGGGTTCTCCGGGTTGATGAGCGCCAGGGTCTTGTAGCGCTCGAAGGAGGAGCGGAAGTAGAAGCCGTCGATGCCCGCGACGCCGTGGCCGCAGATCTTGTAGAACAGGCCCTTGATGCCGAAGGGGCGCGTCACGGCGGACACAAACGCCGCCAGCAGCACCCGGGGCAGGCCGACCATGTCGATGACCAGCTGCAGCTTGTAGGGCTCGTGCATGCCCACGCCCGTGGAGTTGATGTTGGCATGCTTCGCCATCAGCTTGGCGAAGAAGCCCAGTTTCACGTCCTCCATCTTCTTCACGTTGCCGGTGCACATCGCCATGACCTTCGCGGTGATGGCCACGCAGTCGCCGGGCTGGGAGATGGGCAGCACATAGCGGCGGATCAGCTCGGACGCATCCTCGCCGACCTCGACGAAGTGGGTCTGGATGGCGTAGCGGTCGTAGCGGCGGCCGTTGCGGCCCTCGCGGGTCCCGCGGTCAAAATATACAATGCCGCTTTCCTCGCGGCGCTGGGATTCAAGGTTCTTGTTGTCAGAAGCCATGGGGGGATTCCTCCTTTGGTGCTATCATCCCATCTATTTTACTCTCTTATGCGGCAGATGTCAAACCTGAATCTGCCGCTCAGCCATCCCGCATGAATTTCATCATCCGGTCCAGCAGCGCGTTCCGCCACTGCCATGCGCCGCCGTGTCCCGCGCCGCTCAGGCAGAGGAACTCCACCCGCTTCCCGGCCAGCACCAGCTGATGGTGCAGCCGCTCGGTATGGGCGATGGGCACGACCGCATCCTGCGTGCCATGGATGAGCAGGATCCGCGGCAGGGGCGCCGTCCGGTTCACATAGGGGTAGCAGGACGCGGCCGCCACGCGCTCCGGGTCCTCCTCCAGCGACGAGAGGCCCAGCAGATCCAGGCTCGGCTTGCCTCCGCACAGCCGCAGATCCGTCGGCGCAGACGCGGCGATCACGCCCCGCAGCGTGTATTCCTGCGCCGCCGCCAGCTCCGCCATGTGCAGCATGACCGTCATCAGCGCGATGTGTCCGCCGGAGGAATGCCCCGCCAGGAACATCCGGTGCGGGTCGATGTGCCACTTCTCCGCCTCCCGGGCGAGATGCCGGATCGCATCCATCAGGTCCTCCGTCTGCGCAGGAAAAACCGCCTCCTGCGAGGAGCGCACCTGCACAGCGGCCACCACCGCACCCCTCTCCGCCAGCTTCGCCCACTGGGGAACGCTGTTGTACATCTCCTGCCTGTACCAGGCCGCCCCGGGCACAAACAGCACCACCGGATAGCGCTCATCCGCCGGCATGTCCCGCCGGAAGGGGAAAATCAGCTGCAGCCGCAGCGTGGCTCCGTCCCGCTGGGCATAGGGCTCCTCCGGAGCATAGAGCCACTCCGTTTCCTCGGCCTGCGCCCGGTACAGATCGATCATATCCGCTCATCCCTTCGTGCGTTTTCTGTCATTATACCACGCCGCCGGGCGGTTTGTACAGCAAAGACTTGCCATTGCGCCGCCAAAGTGCTATCATCATGAAGTATCAACCCACTTTGGAGGCGAATCCCATGGCAAAGCCCGTGAAAACCAACGTCCTGCGCCACCTCGACGCAGCGAAGATCCCCTATGAGACCCGCGAATACGACGTATCCGACGAGAATTATGACGGCAAGCTCGTCGCCGCCAAGGTCGGCCTGCCCGCCGAAATGATTTACAAGACCCTCGTGCTCACGGGCGACAAGACCAAATACCTCGTCTGCGTGATCCCGGTGGAGATGGAGCTGGACCTGAAGGCCGTCGCCCGCGCCACGGGCAACAAATCCGTCGCCATGCTGCCGCAGAAGGAGCTGCTGCCCCTGACCGGCTACCTGCGCGGCGGCTGCAGCCCCATCGGCATGAAGAAGGCCTTCCCCACCTTCCTGCAGGAGGATGCGCAGCTGCTGGAGAGGATCAGCGTCTCCGCGGGCGTGCGGGGCTGTCAGGTCATCCTGTCGGTGGACGCGCTGACCGCCTGTACGGGGGCGCAGTTCGCCGCGCTGTGCAGGGAATGAGCGCCCGGCAGCATCTTCCTTGTGAATTTTACATGACGGAACGCCGCTATGCCTTGTGCACGGCGGCGTTTTGGTGTATAATATAGCTTGGTATTTTATGACCACCCGTGAGGATACCCCGGCAGGCGGCAAAACGCCCGCGCTGCCCGCACATACCTGAAGCTACGAAAGTGAGATGTGATCCACCATGGCACTCAAGCCTGAATCTGCTGTGATCCTGATCCCGTCGCTGGAGCCGGACGAGCGCCTGCCCGCCTATATGCGGCGCCTGCTGGCAGCCGGCTTCGTCCGCGCGGTCGTCGTGGATGACGGAAGCAGCGAGAAGTATCAGCCCATCTTCAACGAGCTCGCCGAAATGGACGGCGTGACCGTCCTCCACCACGAGGTCAACCGCGGCAAGGGCTGCGCCCTCAAGACCGGCTACACCTACATCCGCGACAATATTCCCGAAGCCAGCGGCGTCATCACCGCCGACGCGGACGGTCAGCATACGGTGGAGGACTGCTGGAAGCTGGCCGAGGCGCTCACGGCCGACAAGCGCGTGCTGTATCTGGGCAGCCGCGACTTCGACCTGCCCAACGTGCCGCCCAAGTCCCGCTTCGGCAACAAGACCACCAGCTCGGTCTTCAAGCTGTTCTACGGCCAGTGGCTGCCGGACACGCAGACCGGCCTGCGCGCCTTCAAGCGCGAGGATCTGCAGTTCATGATCGACGTGCCGGGCGAGCGCTTCGAGTACGAGATGCAGGTGCTCATCGCCTGTGCCCGGGCGAAGATGGACATGGTGCCCATCACCATCGAGACCGTATACGAGAACGAGAACGAGGGCACCCACTTCCACCCCATCCGCGACAGCTACCGCATCTACAAGGTGATCCTGGGCAGCTTCATCAAGTTCATGGGCACATCCATCGCTTCTTTCCTGATCGACAACGGCGTGTTCACCATCCTCGATCAGCTGGTCTTCCCGGAGGCCATGGCAGGCCGCGCGCTGCTCTCCGCCGTGATCGCCCGGTGCATTTCCGCCCCCTGCAACTTCCTGATGAACCGCAACCTCGTGTTCAACTTCAAGAAGGATACCGGGCGGACGGCCCTGCGCTATGCGCTCCTGTGCGTGATGATCCTGGCGCTGTCCTCCGGCACGGTGCAGGTGCTGTCCCTGCTGGGCATGCCCAAGTGGATGGACACCTTCGCCAAGATCATCATCGACACGGTGCTGTACATGGTCAGCTACCGCGTGCAGAACAAGTGGGTCTTCGCCCCTGAAAAGGAGACCAAATGAAGAACTGGAAAAACATCGTGCTGACGGCGCTGGCGGCGCTGCTGCTGTGCGGCTTTGCGCTGGCCATGCACTCCCCCGTCATCACCGACGAAGCGTATGACGCCTATATGGAGCTCTACGACGAGTAAAGCAACTGATTCACCCACAAGGAGGATTCCCCATGCGCAAGCTTATTGCCATCCTGCTGCTGTTCACGCTGCTTGTCCCCGCCGCGCTGGCGGAGGAGGCGGCCCCCGCGATCCAGCCCCTGTCCCCGGAGCTGGCTGACTTCGGCTATGTGCCCAACCCGGACTGCTTCGTCGCCGAGGACGCCGCAAACGGCGTGAAGGCCGGCTACTACGACGAGAGCCTGTCCATCACCATGGAGCGGATCGAGGTGGACGGCGTGACCTACAACGTCGCCCGCGTCAAGATCGCCGATCCCTCCCAGCTGCGTACCGGCCTGGAGGACCCCAAGAAGGGCAAGAAGAACAACTACGTCCACAACATCGCCGAAAAGCACAACGCGGTGCTGGCCATCTCCTCGGACTTCTTCACCAAGAACAACTCCGGCTGGGTCGTCCGCATGGGCTCGACCTTCCGCAAGAAGCTGTACAAGAACCGCGACATGCTGCTGATCGACGCCAACGGCGATTTCCACATCATCTTCCGCTCCAATGAAGAGGAGTTCGACACGATGATGGCCCGCACGGACATCACCATCACCAACGTCTTCAACTTCGGCCCTGCGCTGGTCAACGACGGCGTGAAGCTGGAGATCCCGGACTACTACACCAAGGACAACACCTTCAACGTCAAGCGCCCCGAGCCCCGCTGCGCCATCGGCCAGATCGGCCCGCTGGAGTACCTGCTGGTGGTCGCTGACGGCCGCAACGGCAAGTCCGACGGCGCGACCGGCGAGCAGCTGGCCCAGTTCATGGCCGATCAGGGCTGCACCGTCGCCTACAACCTCGACGGCGGCGACACGGCGCTGATGTGGTTCGGCGGCGAATACTACTCCCGCCAGACCAAGCGCTCCCAGTCCGACATCATCTACTTCGCCACTGCCGTTGATTCCGGCCTGTCCACGGAGGATTGACACATGACCTTGACCACATTCGGGCTTTCCGCGGCCCTGGGCATGCTGCTGCTGTTGCTGGCAGCCGGACTCTGGTGCCGCCGCGAGAAGCTCTCCTACGGCGTATGGATCCGGCTGTGCGTGCTGGCGATCCCGCTGGCCTTCGTCGGCTCCCGGCTGCTGTTCTCCCTCTTCGCCTTCTTCAACGGCGACATGCCCTCCCTCCTGAACGCGCTGACCATCCAGGACGGCGGCGCGTCGGTCACGGGCGCCTTCATCGGCGTGGTGATCGCTGCGGCGCTGACGGAGAAGCTCTGCCGCGTCCCCGGCGGTACGCTGCTGGACGGCGTGGCGCTGGGCATGCCGCTGGCGCTGATCTGCGAACGCCTGGCAGAGCCGCTGCATGAGCTTGGCATCGGCCGCCCGGTGGACACCGAGTTCCTCTACTTCCTGGGCAGCGCCACCGACGACCGCCACCCCGTCTTCATCTACGAGGCCGTGGTTGCCCTGCTCATCCTGCTGGCACTGCTGTGGATGGTCCGCCGTCCCGTGAAGCATCGCGGCAATGTGCTGCTCACCTTCATGGTGCTCTACGGCTGTCCGCAGATGCTGCTGGAATCCCTGCGCGACGATGCGCACATGGTCATCTACTTCATCCGCATCAACCAGATCGCGGCGCTGCTGATGGCGGTGGTCGCCTTCGTCATCTGGCTCGTGCGCTGGATCCGCAAGGGCGCGAAGCTCCCCTTCGTGCTGCTGGCATGCGCGGCGGTCGTCGCGGGCATCGCGCTGGGCGTGGTACAGGAGTTCGCCGTGGACTCCAACATGAACCTGCTGCTGGAATACGCCATCATGGCCCTGAGCACGGCGGTCATCGCCGTCACGGCGCTCCTGGTGCGCGGCAAGGCTGAATAACGGAAGGACATCGACATGGACAAGAAACAGATCGATCGCATCAACGAGCTGGCCCGCAAGAAGAAGGCCGAGGGTCTGACTGAAGCGGAGCTGGCCGAGCAGGCTGCGCTGCGGCAGCAGTACATCGCCGAGTGGCGCGAGAACACGCGAGCCATGCTGGACGGCATCGTCATCCAGCGCCCCGACGGCACCACCGAGCCGCTGCGCAAGAAGCCCCCGACCATCAAGCACTGA
>SVGU01000090.1 GCA_015056155.1 Clostridiales bacterium | reverse complement strand
GATCCGCCATCATGTGTCCTTCGATGATTTCTACTCCCTTGTACTTGCACAACGTCTTGATGATATCCCGTAGGTCTGCCCTATACTGATTGTAGATCGCTTTCCGGCGGTACTTTGGAGTAAACACGATATGATACTTACACATCCACTTGGTATGCGCCAGACTGTTCGTTTGGTTTGCCATACAACTCACCTTTCTTTTTGCAATAGGCCTGAACATCCTCATTGTAGCAGAAAGGTGAGTCTTTGTATAACGCCTTGTCTTCCACCCGCATAGCGGGTGGTTTTCTGTTTCGCTTCGCTCAACTGTCTAAAGACACTAAAAAGGCGCCATACCCGATCGCTCCGGGTATGGCGTCTCGCTTGTTTCGCGTATTGATTTACTGCACGACCGGCTTGCGGGTCTTGACGGCCACGTTCAGCACGGCGAAAACCACCAGCAGCAGCACCGTCACCAGGATGGCGCTCATGCCGCCGGTGAAGCCGTAGGCCTCCGCCAGGGAGCCGACGATCGTCGGCATCAGGATGGCGCCGGCAGAGCCGATGCCCAGGATCAGGCTGGTCGCCATGGGGTAGGCGTTGGTGAAGATGGCGGCGTCGGAGTAGATCATCGGGCAGATACCGGCCATGCACAGGCCCAGACCCGCCACGGAGAAGGTCACCATCGGCATGGTGGTGCTGGTGAGCATCAGGGCGTAGAAGATCGCCACGCCGAAGGAGGAGACCATCATCATGATCTTCTGGCTGACCTTGCTGGAGAGCATCGCGCAGATCAGGCGGCCGACGAGCATGACGACCCACAAAAGGGACGCCATGGTCTGGGAGTAGCTCACCGCATCGGAGCCGGTGGCCGCCAGGTCCGCCAGCAGGTTCTCCTTGTTCTGGATGTAGGTCACCAGCCAGCCGTTGATGGCATACTCGGAGCACAGGTAGCAGAACATCATCGCCGCGAGGATCAGGAAGGAGGGGTTCTTGAGGAACACGAGGGTGGAGTTCTTCTTGTCCGCCGGGCTGGGGCGGTCGTTCTTGAGCTGCATACGGCTCATGTTGAACAGGCTCACGCAGCCCAGGAGGATCACATAGCCCAGGCCGACCTGCCAGGAGAAGCTGTTGCGCAGCGCCAGGAACACCAGGGGCGTGAGGATCGCGCCCAGCGCAAAGCTGGAGTGCAGCAGGTTAGACGCGGCGGGAGAGCCGCCGGAGAGCTGGTTGACCATGCGGTTGGAGAAGTTGGTGACGCTGCCGCGGCCAAAGCCCACCAGCAGGAACGCCAGGAACAGCCATGCCGGCCATCCGGCGATGGTCATCATCAGATAGCCGATGAAGGCCAGCGCACTCAGAGTGAAGATGGAGCGCTTCTGTCCCAGCCACAGCGGGACCAGACCGCTGATGAGGCCTGCGATCAGGTTGCCGGCCGAGTGGGCGGAGATAAACAGGCCGCTGGTGGTGTCGGACAGGCTGTACGCCGCCTTCAGGTCGGGCATGACGCTGCCCATCATCAGCGACAGCGTGCCGTTGCAGAAAAATGCAAAGAAGCAGGTAAACAGCGCCTGTTTGTCCTGCCGGTCGATCTTCTTGATGAAAGAAAACATGGTGATCCTCCTTTTGTATGGGGCGCTGTTGAGCGTCCTCTTTTCAGTATAGCATGTCTTTCCGCACCTGACAAGGCCGATTCCCCGAAGAAACCGACAATATTGCTCTCCGCCCCACTTCCCTGTCCGCGCCATCTGTGCTATACTGACAGCATTGACATCCATATTGACTGCGTCAAAGGAGCTGATTCCGTGAATCCGGAGCACTACCGTCCCTATCTGACCCGCGAATACCTCATGGGTCCGAACAGCCTGCGCATTCTTAGCGAGCTGCTGGACAGGGCGCATCCCCTTCCCGGCCCGGACGCGCTGATCCTCGACCTGGGCTGCGGCACCGGTCTGACCAGCTACGCCCTGTGCCGCGAAACGGGTGCGCGCGTCTATGCCAACGACCTGTGGGTCAGCGGAGAGGAAAACGCCGCCCGGTTTGCCGCCTGGGGCGTTGGCGACCGCGTCACCCCCGTCCACGAGAACGCCGATCATCTGCATTTCGCGCCCGAAAGCTTCGACGCGATCGTCAGCATCGACTCCTATCACTACTTCGCCGGCTCTGAAGGGTACTTCGAGCAGAGGATCCTCCCCTTCCTCAAGCCCGGCGGCGTCGCGATCTTCGGCGTTCCCGGCATCCGGGAGGAGTTCGATACACAGACCGAAGCCCTCTTCGCGGACTGGGCTGCCGGCGAGGCATACATGTTCCGCAGCGTCCGGCAGTGGCGCCATCTGCTGGGTAACAGCCCGGAGATCGCCTCCGTGTGGGTCGGCGAGCTGGACTGCTTCGAAGCCGCCTGGCAGGACTGGCTGGTCTCCGGTCACGAATACGCCCGCAGGGACGGCGAATTCTGGGAAAGCACCATCCGCCCCCACTCAAATTTCGTAGGCATGATCGTCCAAAAAAGGTAATTCCCTCTCAATTTCGAATTCCGAATTCCGAATTCCGAATTAATCTATCTCCCAAGGAGCTGACGCCATGAAACGCGCACGCCTGATGCTGATCACCTCAATGACCATCTTCGGTACCATCGGACTGTTCAAACGCTTTATCCCCATCGCCTCGGGTGAGCTGGCGCTGTACCGGGCCATCCTCGCCGCCGTCCTCGTGGGCGGCTTCCTGCTGGTCACGAAGCAGAAGATCCCCCTGCGCACCATCCGCCGGCAGCTGCCGCTGCTGCTGTTTTCCGGCGCGGCCATGGGCGTGAACTGGATCCTCCTGTTCGAGGCGTACAACCACACCACCGTCGCGCTGGGGACGCTGAGCTACTATTTCGCTCCGGTGATCGTGATGGCGGTCTGTCCGCTGCTGTTCAAGGAGAAGATGACGGGCAAGCAGGTGCTGTGCTTCCTGCTGTCGGTGGTCGGCATGGTGCTGATCACCTGCACCGAGGGCGCGTCCGACCCCGCCGCACAGGCCAGCCGCAACGACCTCGTCGGCATCCTCTTCGGCCTTGGCGCGGCAGTGTTTTACGCCTGCGTCATGCTACTGAACAAGTTCATCCGGGATGTGGAGGGGCTCCACCGGACGCTGGTGCAGTTCATCGCGGCCATCGTCACCCTCACGCCCTATGTGGCGCTGAGCAGCGGCATGTCCCTTGGCGGCCTGGACGCCGCCGGGTGGGTCTGTCTGCTGGTGGTGGGTCTGGTGCACACGGGCGTCGCCTACTGCCTGTACTTCCCCTCCCTCAAGGAGCTGCCCGGCCAGAAGGCCGCCATCCTCTCCTATATTGATCCGCTGGTCGCGGTGCTGGTGTCCGCGCTGATCCTCCGGGAAGCGCCCCTCACCCTGTGGCAGGGCGTGGGCGGCGCGCTCATCCTCGGCGCGACGCTCTGGAACGAAATTTCTCCCCGGAAGGCGTGAGAAAACCCTTCTGCCCCTGCGTTGTCATCAGTGAATGACAACTGATCGCCCGCGCGATCCGCAGGAGGCAGACCATGATGACCCTGACCGATACGATTTCCGCCCTGTTCACCGCTTCTCCGCTGGCCGAGGGGCTGCTCGCCGCGCTGCTGGGGGGCTGGCTGGTCATGAGGACCTACCCCGGCGCGCGGACGCCCGCACTGATCGTGTATGTCATGGCCATCGTGCACAGCCTGCTGCTCTGGAATGCTCCGGGGATGGTCTCTCCCGTTGCGGTGCTGCTGTCCCGCTGCGTCATCCCGGCTGCGGCAGCGCTGCTGCTCCTGCTGTTCATGGGCGACACCCCAGTGTGGGCCAGCCTCTTCCCCATCGGCGCGTATGTGCTCCTTTCCTGGCTGAGCGGCGCGTGCAGCAATGCGCTCCTGCCGCTCCTGGCCGGAATGTGCTGCCTGCCGCTGCTCCTGCCCGTGTACCGCGTGGCGCTGGCCCAGTTCACCATGGACGTCCAGTCCCGCGATATGCTGGGGGACAGCCGCGTCGTACAGGAGCTGTATGCGCGGGGGTACCGTCCTTCCGCCTATTATCAGGGTCAGCGCCGCCGCAGCCGCGCCCAGTATCAGCTGCAGCTGCACGGCGTACATACCGCAGAATGACACAAAGAACGGCTGCCGCAGAGCCTCCTGCAGCAGCCGTTTTCGTATGATGTTACTCAGCCTTCTCCGCCTTTTTGCGGCGGGTGGGCTTTTTTGCTTCCGCGGGGGCGGCTTCGGCAGTCTCTGCTGCCTTCTTGCTGCTGCGCTTCGCAGGAGCCTTTTTCGTGGGCTTCTCCTCCGTGGGGGCGGCTTCGGCAGTCTCTGCTGCCTTCTTGCTACTGCGCTTCGCAGGAGCCTTTTTCTCGGGCTTCTCCTCCGCAGGGGCGGCTTCGGCGGCCTCTGCTGCCTTCTTGCTGCTGCGCTTCGCAGGAGCCTTTTTCGAGGGCTTCTCCTCCGCCTTCACCTCCTGCAGCACCACAGCGGTGCGGGCGGGCAGATACAGCATGATGCTGGGCTTGCCGTCGATTTCGCGGACGTTATAGGTCATGTGCTCGACCAGGTTCTGACCGCCGTACTTCTCATCGTCGGTACACAGGGCGACAGTGTAATCCGCGCTCTGAGGAACCGGCACCACCAGATCGGTCACAGACAGGCTCGGGTGGAAGTTGTACGCGAAGAGCAGGCCGTTGCGGTAGAACACCAGCACCTTGTCCTGGTGGAGGCACAGGTCGCCCATGCGCTGGTCGAAGATCCGGTGTTCCTTGGTGAGTTTTACCATGTCCTCATCGAAGTCATTGAGCCACTGGTACTTCAGGAACCCGTTGTTCTTCAGGCTCCACTGACGGCGGCAGTAGTGGAACGACCAGCCGTTGCCCTCCCGGGGGAAGTCGATCCACTCCGGGTGGCCGAACTCATTGCCCATGAAGTTCAGATACGCCTCACCGCCCGCCGAAAGGGTGAAAAGGCGAATCATTTTATGCAGCGCGATGGCACGGTCGATGACAGGGTTATGGGTGGACTTGTTCATGTCCGTATACATCGCCGCATCCGCGAGCCGGAAGATCATCGTCTTGTCGCCCACCAGCGCCTGATCATGGCTTTCGACGTAGGACACCGTGCCCTCGCCCGGTCGGCGCAGACACATTTCTCCCCACATCTTGCCGATGTCCCAGTCTTCGTCGCGGGTCGATTTAACGGTCCGGATCCACATGTCCGGAAGCCCCATGCCCAGTCGGTAGTCAAAGCCGATGCCGCCTTCATCAATGGGAAGGCACATGCCGGGCATGCCGGACATGTCTTCTGCGATGGTGATGGCCTTCGGGTTTACCTGCCGGATCAGCTCATTTGCCAGCTGAAGGTAGGTGATCGCTTCTGTGTGCGTGTTATAGGAGAAATACTTGCTGTTGCTGTCAAAGTCGGTACCCAGTCCATGGTCGTGATAGAGCATGGAGGTGATGCCGTCGAACCGGAAGCCGTCAAAGTGATACTCGGTCATCCAGAATTTCAGATTGGACAAAAGGAAGTGCAGCACGCCCGTTTTGCCGTAATCGAAACACTTCGTGCCCCATGCCGGATGGTCGCCCTTATCGCCGTCGTGGAAAAACTGCCAGACGGTGCCGTCGAACATATTGATGCCCTCGGCGGTATTCTTCACCGCGTGAGAGTGCACGACGTCCAACAGCACCCGTATCCCCATCTTATGCGCCTTATTAACCAGATATTTAAGGTCATCGGGCTTTCCGAACCATGAAGAGGCCGCATAGAAGTTCGACACCTGATAGCCGAAGGAGCCATAATAGGGGTGCTCCATGATGGCCATAAGCTGGATGGTGTTGTAGCCGGCCTTCTTCACATGGGGCAGGGTAATGTCGGCGAACTCGCGGTAGGTGCCGACGCGACCCTCCTCCTGCGCCATGCCGACGTGCGCCTCGTAGATATACAGGGTGTCCTCGCCCTTGAACCTGCTGTCGGTCCAGCGGAAAGCCTTGCGCTCGTCCACCACCTCCGCGCACCAGGTGACCGTCTCCTTGTCCTGGACGACGCGGCGCGCATAGAGGGGAAGATGCTCGGTGCGGGTGAGGTGATAGTCCACGACGGTCTTGACCTTGCACCCGTCCCACAGCGCGTCCTCCCCAGGCAGGAACAGCTCCCAGTTGCCGCCTTCCAGCTTCTTCAGGGGATGGCTGGTCTGGTGCCAGCCGTTGAAGTCGCCCGTGAGGTACAGCTGATAGGCGCTGGGGGCCCACTCGCGGTAGTACCAGCCCCCGTCGGCGGGGTGGAAGCCATAATAGTTATGGGCGTTGGCGAATTCATTCAGCGTCGGCGTGTCGCCGAGCATCCGCTTTTTCGTCTCCCGGTACAGCGCCATCCGCAGGTCGATGTCGCCCGCAAAATCGGTCAGCTGAGGGTTCAGTTCGAGAAGCTTATACATTTGTCAAACACCTCCGTGAAACCATTATACTCCGGTTTGAGGCGGATGGCAACAGGGTTTTTCGTCGATCGCAGGACACAAAACACGCCAATCCGCCCCGTTCCCCTTTCCATGCCGCCCCAAATGTGATATGATGGATACAATGAATCCCGGACGGAGGACAACGCGATGCAATACAGAAAGCTCGGCAGAACAGGTTTGATGGTTTCGGAGATCGGTCTGGGCGCGGAATGGCTGGAACGCCGCACGCCCGAGGAGTGCCGCGCGCTGATCGCTCACTGCGAGGCGCAGGGGATCAACATCCTCGACTGCTGGATGTCCGAGCCGAACGTGCGCTCCAACATCGGCGCAGCCATCGAGGGCCGCAGGGAAAAGTGGATCATCCAGGGCCACATCGGCTCCACCTGGCAGGACGGACAGTATGTCCGCAGCCGCAAGCTCCCGGATGTGAAGGCCGCCTTCGAGGATATGCTGACCCGCTTCCGCACGGATTATCTCGATCTGGGTATGATCCACTATGTCGACGAGGCGGAGGACTGGAACGCCATCGCTTCCGGCGAGTTCCTGGCCTATGTGCAGGAGCTGAAGGCGCAGGGCCGCATCCGCCACATCGGCATGAGCACCCATAACCCGGAGATCGCCCTGATGGCTGCGGAGTCCGGCGTGATCGACATGATGCTCTTCAGCGTAAACCCCGCTTTCGATATGCTGCCGGTCAACGGCGATGCAGAGGTCTATTTCGGTGAAGACTTCTCCACCGCCGTGGATGGCATCTCCCCCGAGCGCGTGGCTCTTTATCAGCGCTGCGAGCAGCTGGGTGTGGGCATCACGGTCATGAAGGGCTATGCCGGCGGCCGCCTCTTCGACGCGAAGCGCTCCCCCTTCGGCGTGGCGCTCACCCCCATCCAGTGCCTGCACTACTGCCTGACCCGCCCGGCAGTGGCTTCGGTCATGGTCGGCTTCAGCGAGCTTTCCCAGATCGACGAGGCGGTCCGCTATCCCGACGCCACGCCCGGGGAGAAGGATTACGCCTCCGTCCTCGCCGGCGCTCCCCGCCATGCCTATGCCGGTCAGTGCACCTACTGCGGTCACTGCCAGCCCTGCCCCATGAACATCGACATCGCCATGGTCAACAAGCTCTACGATCTCGCTGTGATGCAGGAGGAGGCGCCCGCCTCCCTGCGCGACCACTACCGGCTGCTGAAGGTCGGCGCGTCCGCCTGCGTCGGCTGCCGGAGCTGCGAGAGCCGCTGCCCCTTCGGCGTGCCCATCGCAGAGCGCATGAAGCATGCCGCCGCGCTCCTGGGCTGAAAAAGGAGGCCCCCATGCGCTACCTGACCCGATTCACCTTCCCCGACGCGGAGGAGGAAGCCTCCTTCTTCCTCGGCGTCAAGCGCACCTGCTACGACAGCTACTATCCCTTTGGCATGCTGTCGAAGCGGGAATTGTCAGCGCTGGACTTCGACCCCGTCACCATCCTCTACGGCGGCAACGGCTCCGGCAAAACCACCGCCCTCAACGTCATCGCCGAAAAGCTCGCCCTCCACCGCGACGCCCGATACAACCGCTCCTCCTTTTTTGAGGACTACCTCCGTCGGTGCGATTTTTGCGCCCCAGGCCCCATCCCCCGGGAGAGCCGCGTCATCACCTCCGACGACGTGTTCGACTTCATGCTCGACCTGCGAGCGGTCAATGAGGGCGTCGACCGCCGAAGGGAGGAGCTGTTCCAGGAGTACCTGCGCGACAAGGACCCCCGCAATCCCTTCCGATACCGAACGATGGATGATTATGAGCAGCTCAAGCGCACCAACCTCGCCCGAAGCAAGACCCAGAGCCAGTACATCCGCACGCGGCTGAACGACAACCTCCGCGAGCAGTCCAACGGCGAAAGCGCATGGTTCTGCTTCACAAGCCGCATCCGCGAGAACGCCCTCTACCTCCTGGACGAGCCCGAAAACAGCCTCTCCCCCCAGCGCCAGACCGAGCTGGCGCAGTTCCTGGAGGACTCGGCGCGCTTCTATGGCTGCCAGTTCATCATCGCGACCCACTCCCCCTTTCTTCTGGCGATGCGGGGCGCTCGCATCTACGACCTCGACGCCGACCCCGCCGTCCCCCGCCGGAAATGGACAGAGCTGCCCGCCGTCCGCGCCTACCGCGACTTCTTCCGGCTTCACGAAAGCGAATTCGATTAACGAGGAGGCTTTACAGCATGCATACCATCCGTCTCGGCCGCACCAACATCACCGCCAACTTCAATGGCTTCGGCGCACTGCCGATCCAGCGCGTACCGAAGGAGGAGGCCGCCCGCATCCTCCGAAAGGCATACGACCATGGTGTCAATTTCTTCGACACCGCCCGCAGCTACTCTGACAGCGAGGAGAAGCTCGGCTATGCCCTCTCCGGCGTTCGCGACCGCATCATCATCGCCACCAAGACCCCCTCCACCACCGTGGACGGCTTCTGGGACGACCTTCGCACCAGCCTGCGCCTCCTGCAGACCGATCACGTTGACATTCTGCAGTTCCATAACCCCTCCTTCGTCCCCAGGCCCGGCGACGGCACCGGGCTGTACGAGGCGATGCTGGAGGCGAGGGAGCAGGGGCTCATCCGCTATATCGGCTTCACCAACCACCGGCTGCACCTTGCGGAAGAAGCGGTCCTCTCCGGCCTCTATGATACGCTGCAGTTTCCCTTCTCCTACCTGGCAAGCGAGAAGGAGATCGCGCTCGTGAAGCTCTGCGAAAAGCACGACGTGGGCTTTATCTGCATGAAGGCGCTCTCCGGCGGACTTATTACCCGTGCCGACGCCGCCTACGCCTACCTTTCGCAGTACAATGTGCTACCGATCTGGGGCATCCAGCGCGAGCGCGAGCTGGACGACTTCCTTGCGGCCCAGAACAACCCTCCGACCCTGACCGGCGACCTGCTCGCCTTTATTGAAAACGAGCGGACGGAGCTTGTCGGCGACTTCTGTCGCGGCTGCGGCTATTGTATGCCATGCCCCGTCGGGATCCAGATCAATAACGCAGCACGGATGTCGCTGATGCTGCGCCGAGCCCCTACCGCCGGCTTCCTCAGCGACTACTGGCAGGCGGAGATGGCGCGCATCGACGAGTGCCTCGAATGCGGCCAGTGCGCCTCCCGCTGCCCCTACGAGCTCAACACCCCCGCGCTTCTGAAGAAGAATCGCGACGACTATAAGACCTTTCTGCGCTGATCCGGAAGATCCTTTGCTGTTCAAAGCAATTCGCCCATCCCGTACATTGACAACCGCCCCCCGGGGGCAGTATGATGAAGCGAACCCCATCAAATACAGAAAGAGGACTGAAACAAGATGAGCAAGCAGAAGAAAAGCCGCAAAGGCTTGAAGATCTTCGGGTGTATCGTACTCGCACTGGCCGTCGTATACGCTGCAGCCGCCTTCTGGCCCCGGCCTCAGAACTTCGCGCTGACCCCCAACCCCATGCGCAAGGAGGGGTCTCTGCCCCTTCTGATCGCCCACGGCGGCGGCAACGAGGAGTTCCCCGACAACACCCTGGAAGCCTTCTATAACGCTTACAGCGTCGACCCCCGGGTGATGATGGAAACCGACGTCTCCATCACCAGGGACGGCGTCGTGCTCCTCTCCCATGACACGCGCATCGACCGCAAAACCAATGAGACCGGCTACATCATCGACTGGAACTACAGCGACCTGATCGCCCAGCGAGTCGACTTCGGC
>SVGU01000089.1 GCA_015056155.1 Clostridiales bacterium | reverse complement strand
GCGTAATGTCCGGCGCAGTGCTCAGCTGGATCACCTGCATCAACGAGCTGTCCAGCTCCATCATGCTCTACTCCGGCAACACTTCCACCATTGCAGTTGCGATCTACCAGGAAGTTGTCCGCATGAGCGACGGTACCGCAGCAGCCCTTGCAACAATCCTCTCGGTGACAACGGTAGCATCCATGCTCATCGTCTTCCGGGTGACAAAGGGTAAGGTCAAGATCGTCTGAGTCAAGATTTCATTTGGTAACTCCTTGCAAGCAGCAGTCCTCGACTTGTATTAATGATGCCTCAGTGGCAACACCCCGGCAACGCATATCAGAGAGCCCACATACCTCGGATAATGCAAATCGTCCAGATAGCAGGAAGCATGTTTTCTAAGCAAATTTGTTTAGAATCAGCAAGCCTGCAGAGAGTGGGCATAAGCAGAATTTATCCATCCGCCGCTGAACCCCTTGAAAACACTGGGTTTGACGGCATGCCGGATGGCAACTCTGCCCGATTTGATAGCAAAATGATAGCAACCATCAAAACGTGAGTCCACTTCTTCACTGCATCAGTGAACCGGTGGCTTGCAGGAAGCTGTCACATATCCTTACAGAAAAGGCCTTACCGACTTTTGCATCGGTAAGGCCTTTTTGCGTGTCAGCATGCTGTCCTGATGGGATTCCTTCTTCTTTTTCCGCTGCTTCTTCAGCTCTGCCATAAGCATGTCGCCGATTTCCGGAGGGGTCATCTTCACTTTGATGGCATCGGTCTCAGAATAAACGTACATCTGCGGTGTTTTCAGAGAAACCCACCAGTTTTCCGAGCACATGCCGGGTCATGCCGCGAAGGTTGCGGAAGAAGTAGATGCGCTCCGAGGCGCATCCAGCCCTCATTACCGCTGCTCACGCTGCTCCCGGAAGGCCGGCAGCGCCGCCTGTCCCTCCGGGGTCACGGGGCGCACCCATTTTCCCGAATACATGTGCCGCTGCATCAGCACGAAGCGGATCGGCTCGTCAATGTAGCAGCAGGCGAAGATCAGCAGATAGGGCGCCCTGAACACCAGACCGCTCAGGCATACGCAGGGCAGCACCACCGCATACATGAAGGAGATCTCCAGCACCGTGCCGGTGGTCGCGTCGCCCGCCGCGCGGTAGGTATCGTTCATCGTCCAGTTGCACATGCGGATCACCGCCGCCACGCAGTAGACCGCCAGCAGCCCTGCGCCGATGCGCAGGCTTTCGCCGGAGAGGCTCATCGTGGTCAGCAGCGGCCTGTGCACCGCCAGCAGCGTCACGCACACCAGCAGGATGCAGCCTCCGCACAGCAGCACCAGCCGTTTGGCCCGCTCGTAGGCCGTATCCAGCTCGCCCGCGCCCACGCACTTGCCCACCAGCACCGACGCCGCATTGGAGAAGCCCGCGAAGAAGCCGAGCACAATGCCCTCCAGCGTGCGGAACACCGCTGTAGCAGCAATGGCCTCCTCGCTCTGCCGGCCCAGCACCATGTTGATGATCATCAGCGCCACGCCGATGAAGGCCTCGTTGCAGATGATCGGGAAGCAGCGCTGCAGATACAGCTTCACCGCCGCCATGTTCCAGCGGAAGTGCTGCCGGAAGTGGAACAGGTAGGGGTACCTCTGCACCTTCGCCAGCAGGAAGATTACGCCCGCGTTCACTGCCGCGGCGATCACCGTCGCCAGCGCCGCACCCTGCACGCCCATCGCCGGGAAGCCCCAGTGGCCGTGGATCAGCAGCCAGTTCAGCGACATGTTCGTCAGCACCGAAGCGATGGCCGCGTAGAAGGGAATCCGCACCCGCTCGTTGGAGCGCAGCAGCGCGCTCATGCCCATGGACAGGATCTGCAGCGGATACGCGAAGCCCACCACCCGCAGGTAATCCACGCCGATGCGCTGGATGTTCGCCTTGTCCGTGTAGACCGCCATGACCCATTCCGGCGCAAGCACGCCCAGGAAGGCAAAGGTGATCGCCACCAACAGCATGAAGCTGATGGTGATGCCGTAGGAGCGGTCGATGCCCTCATCGTCCTTCGCGCCCCAGTACTGGCTGAAGAACAGCATGCCGCCGCCCACAAAGCCCCAGTAGCAGCTGAACATCAGGGACGAGAACTGGGCGCACAGCCCGACCGCGCCGACGGTCGTTTCGCCCAGCGGGGCGATCATCATTGTATCCACCATGGAGCCGGTGGTCGTCAGCAGGTTCTGCAGCGCCACCGGAACGGCGATCACCGCGATCCTGCGGATGAAATCCAGCCATGGAAATCTTCGCTTCTGCATGATCCGTGTCAGTCCTTTCTGGAATGTCACAGAGATTATACCCGACCCGATGCGGAATGTAAAGCGCCTCAAGCCGCCCTGCGCGTACGCCCCGGGACTTCTCCCCCGCCCCGCCGTACATCTGTACAGAAAAGAAATGAATTCTGCATTGACAAACCGGGATAAATCCTGTATAATACAGACATGGTTGAGCGCTAAACTTAGCGATGTAAAGTCAATACATTGATCGAGGAGGTATGAACATGAAGCGGTTCATCAAGATGTTTTCTCTGGTCCTCGCGCTGTGTCTTGTGATGACGGCCATCCCCTTTGGCCATGCGGAGGATGAGGTCATCGACGCCGACCTGACCTGTACCATCACGCTGGGCAACTGGCCGCCGGATACCGCCGCCGACGCGGAGAAGGCGCTGTTCGAGGGCTACAAGGCCACCATGGCCCGCCAGTACCCCAACGTCACCCTGGTGCCGGATTACTATTCCTACAGCCTGAGCAACTACGTGCCCATGGCCAAGGGTCACACCGCGCCCAGCATCTTCCAGCCGCCCTTCACCGATCCTCAGCTGCTGATCAGCCAGGGCCTGGTGGGCGACGTGACCGCCGCGCTGGAGAAGTTCGGCGTGCTGGATCAGTTCAGCCCCTCCTATGTGGAGATGCTGGCGGACGAAAACGGCCGCATCTACGGTCTGCCCCGCGACGGCTATGTGCTGGGCATGCACATCAACATCGACCTGTTCCGCGAGGCCGGTCTGATGACCGAGGACGGTCTGCCCATGTACCCCCGGACCCTGCAGGAAATGGCGGAGTACGGCCAGATCATCAAGGAAAAGACCGGCAAGGCAGGTCTGGTGTTCCCCGCCAGCGAGACCTACGGCGGCTGGCTGTTCACCAACATCGCTTGGAACTTCGGCTGCGTGGGCGAGAACGCCCTGGAGTATCAGGATGAAGACGGCCGCTGGGTCTGCAACTTCACCTCTCCCCAGTGCATCGCCGCGATGGAGTTCATGCGCGACCTGCGCTGGAAGTATGACATCCTCAACGCCGACGCCACCACCACCGACTGGGCGGGCGCCCACTCCCTGCTGGGCACGGGCGAGGCGGCGATGAACTTCGCTGCGGACGACTCCGTCGACCAGCCCACCGCCAACAAGGGCCTGCCGGTGGATTCCTTCGCGCTGATCCCCTTCCCCGCCGGTCCCGAGGGCCGCTATGCGCTGGCCGGCGGCACCTGCTACATGTTCTCCCCCGACATCACCGAGGATCAGGCGATCGCGCTGATGGCCTACCTGAAGGTGCTGGGCAAGCTGCCCTTCCTGGATGACCAGATCATCTCCGGCATGCGCGCGGACTACGCCGCCAAGCGCGACCGCGGCGCTCCCGTGCTGCCCGCCATCAGCGCCTGGACGGACGCGGAATACAACGCCGCCAAGCAGGCCATCATTGACGAATACTGCAACGTGGACATGCGCCTGTACGCCGATTTCTTCGGCTCCATCTCCGACGGCACCATCGCCCTCAAGTCCGAGGAGCCCATCTTCGCCCAGCAGCTGTACCGTGAGCTGACCGCCGTGGTCCAGCGCATGATCACCCGCGAGGGCGCGGACGTGGAGAAGGCGCTGCGCAAGGCCGAGGAATCCTTCCAGGAATACCTGGACGACGAGTACAACGACTACTAATCCCACACCAACCCTGTGCCGGCGGATCATCCTTCGCCGGCATCTTTTCTAAGCGACACCCATCACCGGAGGTATCCTCATGAGCAGCAAAAAGGGACGGCTCCTTTCGGGATCGAGATCATCGGAACACATCAAGGCCTGGCTGATCATGCTGCCAAGCCTGCTCCTGATGACCTTCTTTGTGTGGGAGCCCCTGTTTGAGAGCGTCCGCATGAGCCTGTACAAGACGCGCAATGTCGAGCTGGTCCGGTTCATCTGGTTCGACAATTACCTCAGCGTCATGAAGAAGGACGACTTCCTGCAGGCGCTTATGAACACCTTCTCCTACACCTTCTGGTCGCTGCTGATCGGCTTCCTGCTGCCCATCGTGCTGGCGGTGCTGATCGGCGAAACGCGCCGGTGCAAGGGCATCTTCCGCACGGTGGTCTATCTGCCCAACATGCTGCCGGGTCTGGCGGTGGTGATCCTCTGGTCCTCCTTCTTCTCCGGCGGCGCGACGGGCGTGCTGAACATCCTGCTCAGCGCCTTCCACATCCCCCCGCAGACCTACCTGACACGGGCGGAATGGGTCATCCCCATCATCATCATGATCGCCACGTGGAAGGGCGCGGGCGCGACGGCGCTGATCTATATGGCCAGCATCGCCGGCATCAGCCCGGAATTGTACGAGGCCGCCACCATCGACGGCGCGGGCGTGTGGCAGCGCATCCTGCACATCATGCTGCCCGCGATCCGGAAATTGGCCGGCACGCTGCTGATCCTGCAGATCATTTCCGTCTTCCAGATCATGTACGAGCCGATGGTGCTGACCAAGGGCGGCCCGGACAACGCCTCGCTGTCCCTGATGCAGCTGATGTGGCAGTATGCCTTCGGCGGCTCGATGAACTACGGCAAGGCTTCCGCCGTGGCAGTGACCGTCACGCTGATCCTTCTGGTCATGACGGCCATCTATTCCTACTTCAACCGCAAGGAATCCGACTGGGACTGAGAGGAGGGGAACGCGTATGAAAAAAGTGCAGTTTACCGGCGTCATCCGCGAATACGATATGCATTCCGCCTCCGTAAAGGTCGGCTACGGCGTCATCCACGTGCTGTGCCTGCTGGTGACGGTCGTGGCAATCTTCCCGTTGATCTGGGTGATCCTCGCCGGCTTCAAGGACCTGAAGGAGTTCATGTCCTCCACCTCCCTCCTGCCCCGGTCCTTTGATCCCGCGCCCTTCATCACCACCTGGGATCAGCTGGGCATCGCCCGCAACTACCTCAACTCGCTCATTTCCGTCCTGGGCAGCGTCGTGTGCGCCATCGTGTTCAACGGCCTGCTGGGCTACGGCCTGGGCATCCTCAAGCCCAAGGGCTACGGCGTCGTCAAGAAGCTGGTGATGCTGTCCCTGCTGCTGCCCACGACGATCTCCATCGTGCCGCTGTTCATGAACATCCAGAAGCTGAACCTGGGCAATTCCTTCGTGCCGCTGTGGCTTTCCTTCGGCGCGAACGCGATGTATGTGATCCTGTTCGTGCAGTTCTTCGAGTCCCTGCCCCGGTCCATCATCGAGGCCGGACACATCGACGGCGCCAGCCAGCTGCAGACCTTCTTCCGCATCGTGCTGCCGCTGTCCAAGCCGATCTGCGCGGTCATCGCCATCTTCGCGGTGAACGCCGCCTGGTCGGACTTCCTGCTGCCCTACCTGGTGCTGCGCGGCGCACAGATGCAGACGGTCATGGTCCGCCTCTTCGTCTTCAGCACCGAGCAGACCGTCAACGCGGACGCGATGATGCGTTCCGTGGTGTTCTCCATGATCCCGCCGATCATCCTGTTCTTCATCTTCCAGAAGCAGCTGACCGAGAATGCCGTTTCCGTGGGCATCAAGGGCTGATGCGAGCCTGAATACACAAGTTGGGAGAGATTCCTGTGGCTAAAGCAGCAGACGTTTATTTCGCAGTTGACCCGTGGAAGATCATCGAGAGGGGCTTCGATCCGGCCTATTCCCGCGTGAGCGAGTCCGTGTTTTCCCTGGCGAACGAGACCATGGGCGTGCGCGGCTGCTTCGACGAGGGCGGCAGCGCGGACAGCCTGCGTGGCGCATACGTCAACGGCGTGTATGACCTGGAGCAGCTCGGCCGCTCCTACTGCGGCATCATCGACAAATCCCATTTCATGATCCCCTGCGCGGAGTGGCTGATGTGCCGCATCTCCCTGGACGGCGAAGTGCTGGACCTGGGCAAGGTGCAGTTTGCCGATTTCACCCGCGAGCTGGACATGCGCGCCGGTACCCTGACCCGCCGCTTCGTCTGGACGACGGCTTCCGGCAAGGCGCTTCGCCTGACCTTCCTGCGCTTTATGGACATGACGAACCGGGAGCGTGCCTGTCAGCGCATCACCTTCGAGCCGCTGAACTTCTCCGGCGCGGTGGAATTCAGCACGTCCCTCTCCTTTGACGTGCAGCACGAGGGCCGCAGGCAGTGCTTCTGGCAGGATGCCCGCGTGGAAGCGGACGGCCGCCGGATGCTGCTGCAGTCCCGCACGCTGAAGTCCGGGCAGGAGGTCTTCGCCGGCGCTCTGGCGGACCTCCCCGCGGACGCATGCGCCCATACGGACGCGAAGTCCGCGACGCTCTGCGCATCCATCCCGCTGGAAATGGGCAAGGCAGCCCATGCGGACAAGCGCGTGGTGATCCTCTTTGACGGCTCGGAGGGCGAAACGCTCTGGCAGCGCGGCCAGACAGCCCTCGCCGAATGCGGCAAGGTCACGCTGGAGGACACGCTTACCGCCCAGCGCAATTATTGGGACAACTGGTGGCGCACCTCGGATATCCGGATCGAGCCGGCCAATGATGCGCTGGCGGATTCCGTCGCCGCCGAGCAGCAGGGCATCCGCTTCTGCAGCTTCCAGCTGGCGCAGACCTACAACGGCGGCAGCATGCGCCACAACATCGGCGCGAAGGGCCTGACGGGCGAGGCGTACAACGGCCATGCCTTCTGGGACACAGAGGCCTGCTGCCTGCCCTTCTACCTGTTCACCAACCCGGATGCGGCGCGGAACCTGCTGCAGTTCCGCTACAACACGCTGCCCATGGCCATCGAGCGCGCGAAAATGCTGGACTGCACCGGCGCCTGCTACCCCATCGCGACCCTCAACGGCGACGAGGCCTGCGCCCTGTGGCAGCACGCCAGCTTGCAGCTTCAGCCCAGCACCGCCGTGGCATACGGCATCTGGCACTATGTGCACCTGACACAGGACGAGGATTTCCTCTGGGAATGCGGCGCGGAGATGCTGCTTCAAATTGCCCGCTTCATGGCCAGCCGCGTCGAACAGAGCGGCAGGACCGGCAAGCACGGCTACTACGGCGTGATGGGCCCGGACGAGTTCCACATGATGGTCAACAACAACGCCTACACCAACTACATGGGCAAGCGCACCCTCGCCTACGCCGCGGAGGTGCTGGAGGCCATGCAGCGCAGGCAGCCTGCCGCCTATGCCGCGCTGACCGAAAAGACGGCCCTCGCCCCCGGCGAGCCCGCCCGCTGGCAGCACATCGCCGACAACATGTACCTCCCGCAGGACGAAACGGGCCTGATCGAGCAGCATGACGGCTACTTCGACCTCCCCCACACGGACATCCATGCCATCCCGGTCAGCGAGTTCCCGCTGTACGACCACTGGTCCTACGACCGCATCTACCGCAGCGACATGATCAAGCAGCCGGACGTGCTGATGTTCCTGTACCTGTACAACTCCTCCTTCACCCGGGAGGAAAAGCGCATCAACTACGAATTCTACGAGCCGCGGACGATCCACGAGTCCTCCCTGTCCCCGGCGATCCACTCCATCCTCGCCGCCGAGCTGGACAGGATGGACGAGGCCGTTCGCTTCTTCGGCTACGCCACCCGCCTCGACCTGGACAACTACAACCGCAACACCCGCGAGGGACTGCACATCACCAGCATCGTGATGGCCTGGGCGAATATCGTGTACGGCTTTGCGGGCCTTCGCAGCGACGATGCGCAGCTGCGCTTTGCGCCCCGGCTGCCGGAAAGGTGGAAGCAGGTGTCCTTCTCGGTCATGTACCGCGGGCGGGTGATCCGCATCTGCATGGAGGCGGACCAGACCCACTTCCGCCTCACGCAGGGCGAGCCCCTCACCGTGCTCATCTACGACCAGCCCTGCACCCTCGGCGCTGAGGGCTGCACCATCCCCCGAATCTGACCGACGCAGATCCGCCTGCCGCCACGCGGGCGGATCTTTTCAATAAAGGAGGCTGCATATGAGCAAGTGGATCCTGACCGGAACGGGCTTTTCCCGGGAGCAGATCGTCACCGACGGCAACCGTTTCCTGTGCGCGAACGGCTACATGGGCCTGCGCGGCGTGTTTGAGGAGGCGGACAGCAGCCTGTTCCCGGCGATCACGCTGGCGGGCGTGTATGACCAGTATCAGGACCGCTGGCGCGAGCCGGTCAACGCGCCCCACTGCCTGTATGCCCGGCTGTTTTTCGGCAGCAGGCCCCTGTCCGCGGAAAACGCCGCTGCACACCGCGCGGGCGTTGACTACGGCGACGGCTTCTATTTCCGCGAGACGGACTTCGGGCCGCTGACGCTGCGCAGCGAGCGCTTCGTGTCCATGGCGGAGACGCATCTCATGTGCGACCGGCTGACCATCGCCTGCCGCGAGGAAGGCGAACTGACGCTGGTATGCGGCGTGTCCACCGACATCTGGGACATTAACGGCCCGCACCTGTTCGATTTCCGCTTCCAGCAGGGCGAAACGCTGCTGGCGCAGGCCGTCACCGGGCAGAAGGGCATCCGGGTCGCCTCCGCGCAGTGCGTACAGGCCGACTTCGCCGCGCAGGAAAGCTGCGTACAGAACGAGTCCGGCGTGTTCCGCGTGCTGCGCCGTCAGGTCAGGGCGGGCGAAACGCTCCGGGCGGACCTCTTTGGCGCGGTGTACACCTCGCTGGACACACCTGACCCGGCGCAGGCAGCGCTGTCCCTCTGCGCGGGCATGAAGGCACAGGGCTTCGACGCGTGCTTCGCGGCGCACAAGGCCGCCTGGGCGCGCCTCCACCGCCTGAGCGAGATCACCCTGGAGGGTGACGACGCTGCCGCGCTGGGCCTGCACGCCAGCCAGTATCACCTGAACAGCATCGCGCCGCGCCACGCGGACAACCTGTCCATCCCGGCGCGGGGCCTGTCCGGCCAGACCTACAAGGGCGCGATCTTCTGGGATTCGGAGATTTTCTTCTTTCCCATGTTCGTCTACACCCAGCCGGAGGTCGCCCGGTCGCTCCTGCGCTACCGCATCGAAACCCTGCCCGGCGCCATCAAAAAAGCCGCGGAATACGGCTTCCGCGGGGCATTTTACGCATGGGAGAGTCAGGAGGGCGGCGAGGAGGGCTGCACCAATTTCAACGTCGTGGACGTCTTCACCCACCGGCCCGTGCGCACCTATTTCCGGGACAAGCAGATCCACATCAGCGGCGACATCGCCTACGCCCTGCGCAGCTATTACGAGATCACCGGCGACCGAACGCTTCTGGAGGAGGGCGGCGCGGAGGTCATTTTGCAGTGCGCGCGCTTCTACATCAGCCGGGCCTGCTGCCATGCGGACCGGGGCGAAGCGGACTTCGCCGACGTGATCGGCCCGGACGAATACCACGAGCGGGTGACCAACAACGCCTTCACCAACCGGATGATCCGCCACACGATAGACAGCGCGCTGCTGCTGAAGGACGTCTTTGCGGATAAGGCGGAATGGTTCGATGCACTGCTGGCAAAGCTGGATTATCAGCGCGACTGGCAGCTGCTGCAGGGCCTGCTTCCCCGGATCGCCATGCCCGGAACGAAGGGGCCGGTCATCGCCCAGTTCGACGGCTACTTCGACCTGGAGGACTGCTCCCTGGCCGCCGTCCGCAGCCGCCTGTGCGACCCGAGGGAATACTGGGGCGGCGACCACGGCGTGGCCGGCACGACGCAGATCATCAAGCAGGCGGACGTGATCGCCATGATGGCGCTGTTCCCCGGCGACTTTGACCGGGCGACCGTCGAGGCGAACTGGGACTACTACGAGCCCCGCACTGAGCATGGCTCCAGCCTGTCCGCCTGCATGTACGCGCTGACCGCCTGCCGCATCGGCAAGCCGGAAAAGGCGTGGGAGCTGTTCCTGCGTACCGCATCCATCGACATGAAGGGCGGCGGCAAGGAATGGGCGGGCGAAATCTACATCGGCGGCACC
>SVGU01000088.1 GCA_015056155.1 Clostridiales bacterium | reverse complement strand
GCGGTGGTGACCAGGTTCAGGTCCCACTCGCGCTCCAGGCGGGTGGTGATGATGTCCATGTGCAGCAGGCCCAGGAAGCCGCAGCGGAAGCCGTAGCCCAGCGCAACGGAGGTCTCCGGCTCGAAGGAAAGGGAAGCGTCGTTCATGCGCAGCTTCTCCAGCGCGTCCTTCAGGGCGGGGTAGTCCGCGCCGTCTGCGGGATACACGCCGCAGTACACCATCGGCGTCACCTGGCGGTAGCCGGGCAGGGGCGTGGCGGCGGGGCGGGAGGCGTCGGTGATGGTGTCGCCCACGCGGGTTTCGCGCACGTCCTTGATGGAAGCCGCCACGTAGCCGACGTCGCCGGGCTTCAGCTCCGCGCAGGGCTGATAGCCCGGATCGAAGGTGCCGACCTCGACGATGTCGAACTCGCTGCCCGTCGCCATCAGCCGCATGCGCATGCCGGCGCGGATCGTGCCTTCCTTCACGCGCACGAAGCAGATCGCGCCGCGGTAGTTGTCATAGAAGGCGTCAAAGATCAGCGCCTGCAGGGGAGCGGACGCATCGCCCGTGGGGGCGGGGACGTACTCGACCACGGCCTCCAGCACATCCTCGATGTTCAGGCCGGTCTTCGCGCTCACGCAGGGGGCGTAGGACGCGTCCAGACCGATCACGTCCTCGATCTCGGCCTTGACCTCCTCCGGCTGCGCGCTGGGCAGGTCGATCTTGTTGACCACCGGGATGATCTCCAGATCCGCGTCCAGCGCCATATACACATTGGCCAGCGTCTGCGCCTCGATGCCCTGCGTCGCATCCACGACCAGCAGCGCGCCCTCGCAGGCGGCCAGCGCGCGGCTGACCTCATAGGTGAAGTCAACGTGGCCGGGGGTGTCGATCAGGTTCAGGATATATTCCTCGCCGTCCCTGGCCTTGTAGGTCATGTGGACGGCCTTGCTCTTGATGGTGATGCCGCGCTCCCGCTCCAGCTCCATGGAGTCCAGGATCTGCTCGGTCATTTCGCGCTTCTGGAACACGCCCGTCATCTCCAGGATCCGGTCGGCCAGGGTGCTCTTGCCATGGTCGATGTGGGCGATGATGCAGAAGTTGCGGATCTTCGAAAGTCTGTCAGACAAAGTCGTAGCCTCCGTTCAAATGGGCATATCAATACAGAGTATATTTTACATGATTTCCTGCGAGATTGCAAGCACAAGTCAGGGAGAAGAAACGGGTTGTGATAAAAATTTCAATATTGTATTTTTTATGTATTCCCAAATGAAAGAATATCTGTTATAATAATAACAACGTGGTTACATGTGCATGTAACGGCGACATAATGAAAGGGGATACACTACAATGAAGCGTATCATCGCAACCCTGCTGTCTCTGGCGATGCTGCTGACCGTGATGGTCGCGCCCGTCTCTGCTGAGGCTGCTGATGCTGACCTGATCGTGGTCGGCGCCGGCGGCGCTGGCCTGTCTGCTGCGATTGCTGCCGTTGAGGCAGGCGCCCAGAAGGTCATCATTCTGGAGAAGACCGCCAAGACCGGCGGCGCTCTGAACTTCACCTCCGGCTCCATGTCCGCTGCCGGTACCATCATCCAGAAGGAAGAGGGTATCGAGGACAGCGTCGAGTCCTACGTGGCCGACATCATCAACAACGGCAACGACTTCGGCGGCAAGCCTGACAAGGCCCTGATCGAGGTCTATGCCAACAACGCCACCGAGGTGTTCGACTGGCTGTACGAGAACGGCATCAAGGACGCTGCCTGGCGCGGCCCCAAGGCTGTGTTCGCTCCCGAGCATGCGCTGTACTCCGTTGCCCGTACCTACAAGCCCTCTCCCACCGACAAGAGCTACAAGTCCGCTGCCCACCAGGTGCTGGACAAGCTGATCGCTGCTGAGGAGCGCATCGAGGTCATCACCCTGACCGACGCCAAGGAACTGATCGCCAACGAGAAGGGCCAGATCATCGGCGTGAAGGCCGTGGGTCCCGAGGGTGAGGTCACCTACACCTCCACCAAGGGCGTCATCGTCTGCACCGGCGGCTACTCCTCCAACAGCAAGCTGATGGGTCAGTACGCTCCCGAGGGCGAGTACTACCTGGCTGGCGGCGCTCCCGGCGCTGACGGCTACGGCATCTACATGATGCAGAAGGTCGGCGCTGGCGTGACCGGCATGGACTGCATCCCCACCTTCCCCATGGGCATGATCTCCCGCACCGATCCCACCAAGGGCCAGATCGCTTCCACCTACACCTGGAAGGCTGGCGCCATCACCGTCAACAAGAACGGCGAGCGCTTCTGCAACGAGACCGAGGACGTTGTGTCCATCCGTGAGGTCGCTCTGGAGAAGCAGCCCGAGGCGGTCCTGTACGACATCTACACCGACAAGATCCTGGCTGACCTGAACGCGGCCGGCGGCGCGGTGTTCATGAACTACTACTTCTACGAGGGCGGCGCTGGCGACCACGTGATGTACAAGTCCGACTCCATCGAGGGTCTGGCTGCCGAGATCGGCGTGCCCGCTGAGAACCTGGTCAAGACCGTTGCCGATTACAACGCTGCGGTGGACGCGGGCGTTGATACCGCCTTCGGCCGCAAGCTGGACGGCACCGATGGCAACTACAACCTGGCCATCAACAAGATCGAAGGCGACATGTTCTACGCCATCCGTCTGCATGCCCTGTGCGTCATGACCCTGGGCGGCGTGACTGCCAACGAGAACATGCAGGTCCTGGACGAGACCAACAACGTGATCCCCGGCCTGTACGCGGCTGGCGAGTGCGTTGGCGGCATCTGGGGCAAGTTCGTCTCCGGCGGCACCGGCGTCATGGGCCCGATCGTCTTCGGTAAGATCGCTGCCAAGCACGCCATGACCAACGAGATGGGCGAGGGCTACCGCGTCCACGCTGCGCTGGATCTGCTGGATGCCTCCCTGTTCGAGAAGGACGTCGTGGTCGAGGAGAAGTTCGACATGACCAAGACCCTGAAGGATGGCGAGTATGAAGCCACCGTCGATGGCCAGAGCGGCCCCATGACCGTGAAGGTCGTCATCGCCGAGGGCAAGATCGCGGACGTGGTCGTTGTGTCCCACAACGAGACCCCCGGCATCTCCGATGCGCCCCTGTCCTCCGTGCCCGCTGCCATCAAGGCCGGCAACACCGCGACCGTTGATACCGTGGCCGGTGCTACTCTGACCTCCAACCGCATCATGGATGCTGTTGCGCTGTGCCTGGAGCAGGCTGCCCAGTAATCCCGGATCTCCGGACTCCCGTTTCGGCGGGAGTCCTTTTTCGTGCATGAACGCAGGGACGCAATTGCCAACAGGAAAACCCTCCGCACGGTTGTGTCGCGTGCGGAGGGCCGTTTTGTCTGAGAAGGTTACGCCTTGGCGGCCGCAGCTTCCTCGCCGCGGAAGAGCGCCGAGCGGCGGTAGCAGACGATCAGCAGGGTGGACGCCATGATCCAGCCCATCGGGAAGGCCAGCGCCATCGGGAAGAAGGCGAGGTCCAGCTTGTTCTCGATCAGCCCCGTGTTGACCAGGAAGGTCGTGAAGGCTGAATCCTGAAGGGAAGCGACCAGCTCCGGCGTGAAGATGCTGCTGGTCACGAACAGGTAGAGCTGCCGGAACGCCACGAAGGAACCGAGGAAGATGAACATCGGCGCCTTGGCGCTGCCGATGCCGCGGAGCGCGCCGGCATAGAGCTGGTTGAAGCAGATGGTGACATAGAAGGGCGTGATGATGCGGATGAAGCGCGCGCCGTACTTGATGGCGCCCGGCTCGCTGGTGATGATGTGCAGCAGCGGCTCGGTGAAGACCATCATCGCCGCCGCCAGCGTGAGCAGGCAGGCCAGCGACATCCACACGCCGTAGCGTACGCCGCGCCTGGCGCGCTGCAGCTGCTTTGCGCCCCAGTTCTGTCCCACGAAGGTCGTGGATGCCTGCGCGATGGCCATCACCGGCACCATCAGGAACATGTCCAGCTTGTTGTACGCGCCCCAGCCGTCAGTGCAGGCCGCGCCGAACTCGTTGACATAGCGCATGACGAACACATTGGAGAAGCTCGTCAGACCCTGCTGGATGCTGGAGGGAAGGCCGAGGCTGAAGATCTGCTTGAACTCGTATGGGTCGATGCACAGCTCGCGGATGCGCAGGCCGTATGCGCCGGATTCGCGCATCAAGACCCAGATGACCAGCACCGCCGATGCGCCCTGCGCAATGATGGTCGCCAGCGCCACGCCGAACACGCCCCAGCCAAAGGCGATTACGAACAGCAGATCCAGCAACGTGTTGAGGATCGCCGAGAAGATCAGGAAGTACAGCGGCCGGCGGGAATCGCCCACCGCGCGGAGGATGGCGCTGCCCATGTTGTAGATCAGCAGCCCGGAGATGCCCGCGAAGTACGTCATCAGGTAGGTGGTGGACATTTCCATCTGCTCCGGGTTGGTCTTCATCCAGACCAGCGCGGGCTTCGCGATGAGCAGGCCGATCACCGTGGCGACCACGCAGAGGATCAGCGTGGTGGTGATGGTCGTGTGGACGATCTTGCCGATGCGCTTCTCGTCATGCGCGCCGTAGGCCTGCGAGAGCACCACGCCGGTGCCCAGGGACAGGCCGTTGAAGATGCCGATGAGCATGTTGATGATGCTGCCGGTGGAGGTCACTGCGCCCAGTGCGTTTTCCGGACCGAAATGACCGATGACCGAGGCATCGACCGTGTTGTACAGCTGCTGGAACAGGAGCCCCAGCGCCAGGGGTGCAGCGAATGATAAGTAATGCCTGAGGATATTTCCCTGCGTCATATCCACATCTTTGCGTGCCAATCCAGGATGCCTCCCATGCAGATAGTATATCCAATAGGATAGCACCTTTTCCCGGGCCTGTCAAAGGAGCGCAGGTGGAATTTGCGCAGCGGAAGTTCAACCCTCAGGAAAGCCCTCCACGGTGATGTGCGCGCCGAGGTGATTGAGCATGCTGGGGAGATCCTCGTAGCCCCGGGCGATGTGTCCGCAGGGGTCGTGCAGCACGGTCTCGCCCTCTGCCGCAAGACCGGCCAGCATCATCGCCGCGCCGCCGCGAAGGTCGGTGCTGGTCACGTCCGTACCGGAGAGGACTCGCCCGCCGTTGACCAGCGCGATGCGGTCCTCGATGCGGATCCCCGCGCCGAGCCGCGCCATCTCCCGGGCGTGCATGAAGCGGTTCTCGAACACCGTTTCCAGGAATACCGACGTGCCGCGCAGCCGGAGCGCCAGCGCCATCATCGGCGCCTGCATGTCCGTCGGGAAGCCGGGATACGCCAGCGTCCGCACCTGAACCGGCTGGCTCGCGCGGCCGGACAGGCGCAGTCCGGCGGGGGATTCCCGCAGCGTCACGCCCGTTTCCGACAGCTTGAACAGCAGCGCCCGCATGTGGTCCGGCCGCACGCCGCGCAGCAGCACGCTGCCTTCGGTCATCGCGGAGGCGCACAGGATAGTCCCGGCCTCGATGCGGTCGGGGATCGGCCGGTAGACGCAGCCGTGAAGCGCCTCCCGGCCCTCGATGACGATCGCGCCGGTTCCTGCGCCGGAGATCGCTGCACCCATCTCATTCAGGAAGGTGCACAGGTCCACGATCTCCGGCTCCTTCGCGGCGTTTTCGATCCGGGTCGTCCCTCTGGCCAGCGCGGCGGCCAGGATGATGTTCTCCGTTGCCCCGACGCTGGGAAAATCCAGATATACGCTGCCGCCGCGGAGCGTTCCCTGCAGGGTGACGGAGCCGGGGGTCAGCTGCACCTGTGCGCCAAGGGCCTCCATGCCCTTCAGGTGCAGGTCGATCGGCCGCTGACCGATGGCGCAGCCGCCCGGGAGCGCCACGCGCGCATAGCCTGTCCGGGCCAGCAGCGGCCCCATGACCAGCACCGACGCACGCATCCGGCTGAGCAGATCGCCGCTGGTGGGGGACTGGGGCTCCTCCGCCCAGAGCGTCAGGGTGGAATCCGGGGCGTTGCGGTCGCCGTCCCGCCGCACGGACACGCCGCAGTCCGACAGGATCTCCAGCAGGGTGTGCACGTCCGTCAGCTCCGGCACGCGCTCGATGGTGACCGGCTCCTTCGTCAGCAGGCTCGCGCACATCAGCGGCAGCACGGCGTTCTTCGCCGCGTGGATGCTGATCTCGCCCGACAGGCGCTCACAGTGCCTGATGCGGTATGTCGCCATGGCTCTCATCCTCCTCGGAGGATAGCATGCGCCGCCGCTTCGCCTTCATGCCGGATAGCGGAAATTGTCAGTGCTGTCTGCACCCGCGATCCTTTGCAAATCAAAGGAACAGCAGGCAAAATTGCGCCGCTTTGCCTTGACTTTTGGCTGCTCTTCGCGCATAATAAGGTATGATGCGTGTATTATGCGCATCGCTTGTTTTGCCATGCATGCCCGGACGCAGAGAGTAAGGAGGAACGAGCCATGCCCACAGCGATCACCCACGTGCAGCCCGGCTCGATTGCCGCGCGCCTCGGCCTTCAGGAGGGCGACCTGCTGGAATCCATCGCCGGCGAACCGATCATCGACCAGATCGATTATCAGGCGCTGACCGCGCAGTCGCGGTTTGACATGACCATCACCAGCCCGGACGGCACGCAGAAGGTGCTGCATGTCCGCAAGCAGGACTGGGAGCCGCTGGGCGTGACGCTGGATCAGACGATCATCTCCTCGCCGCGTCCCTGTCGGAACCATTGCGTGTTCTGCTTCATCGACCAGATGCCGCCCGGCATGCGCAGAACGCTCTATGTCAAGGACGACGACTGGCGTCTGTCCCTGATGATGGGCAACTACATCACCATGACCAACATCGACGACGCGGAGATGGACCGGATCATCCGCCGCAAGGTCAGCCCGCTGTACATTTCCGTCCAGTGCACCGACCCGGAGATGCGCGTGAAGCTGCTGCGCAATCCGAAGGCGGCGGAAATCATGGAGCGGCTGAGGCTGCTGAAGGATAACGGCATCCGCTTCCATTGCCAGGTGGTGCTCTGTCCCGGCTGGAATGACGGGGAGTACCTCATGCGCACCATCCGCGATCTGGCGGAGCTGGCGCCCGCGGCACAGTCGGTGGCGCTGGTGCCTATCGGCCTGACGAAATTCCGCGACGGCCTGCCCTATATCAAGCCCTATGACGCGCAGATGGCGGCGGAGCTCATCCAGAGCATCCGGCCGTATCAGGAGCGCTTCCTCCGCGAGATGGGCACGCGCTTCGTCTTCCCGGCGGATGAGTTCTACTGCCTCAGCGGCTTGCCCATCCCCGAGGACCATGAATACGAGGACTATCCGCAGATCGAAAACGGCATCGGGATGCTGCGGATGTTTGAAACCGACCTCGCCTTTGCCGTGGAGGATTACCCGGTGGAGGAAACGTCCCCGCGCCGCCTCTGCATCGCGACCGGCACGTCCATCGCGCCCTTCCTGCAGCGGCTGGCGAACCAGTATGCTCCCCGCGGAACGACCGTCGAGGTGCGCCCCATCGTCAACCGGTTCTTTGGTGAAACGGTGACGGTCGCGGGCCTGATCACCGGCAGCGATCTGGTGGAGCAGTGCAGGGATGTGGAGGCGGATGAGATCCTCATCGTGCGGAGCATGATCCGCGCGGAGGGGGACCGTTTCCTGGATGACATGACCGTCGAGGAGGTGCGCAAGGCGCTGCCCGCCCCCCTCAGGATCACCGAAAACAGCGGTGAAGGCTTCTGGCGCGCGATTTCCGGATTGGAGGAATGTACCAATGGCTAAGCCCCTCGTTGCCATCGTCGGCCGCCCGAACGTTGGCAAATCCACCTTTTTCAACCGCATCACCGGCAAGCGGATCTCCATCGTCGAGGATACCCCCGGCGTGACCCGCGACCGCATCTACTGCGACGTGGAGTGGCAGAACCGCCGCTTCACCATGATCGACACGGGCGGTATCGACCCCCGCAGCGACGACGTGCTGCTCAGCCAGATGCGCCGCCAGGCGGAGATCGCCATGGATACGGCCGATGTGATCTGCTTCTTCGCCGATGGCCGCGACGGCTTGACGGACGATGACCGAGAGGTCGCCAACCTCCTGCGCAAGACCCACAAGCCCCTGCTGCTGGTGGTCAACAAGGTCGATCACATCAACATGAAGGACAACATCTGGGAGTTCTACGAGCTGGGTCTGGGCGATCCCATCGGCATCAGCGCGGCGAACATGATGGGCCTGGGCGATCTGCTGGAGGCGATCTGCGAGCAGCTGCCCCCGCCGGACGCCGATGAAATGGAGGAAGAGGCGCACGTGCTGCAGCTGGCTGTCGTCGGCAGACCGAACGTCGGTAAATCCTCCCTGGTCAACAAGCTCCTCGGTCAGGAGCGCACCATGGTATCCAACATCGCCGGTACCACCCGCGACGCCATCGACACCCGCTTCACTGTCAACGGCACGGAGTACAACATCATCGACACCGCCGGTATCCGCCGCAAGAGCCAGATCGAGGACGAGAGCCTGGAGCGTTACAGCGTTCTGCGCTCCATCGCCGCGATCCGCCGCTGCGATGTGGCGCTGCTGCTGATCGACGCGCAGGACGGCGTGACGGAGCAGGATACCAAGATCGCCGGCCTCATCCGTGAGGAAGGCAAGGCCGTCATCGTCGTCGTCAACAAGTGGGACGCGATCGAGAAGGAGACCGGCACGCTGGAGGCGTACAAGAAGGAAGTGCTGGAGGACCTGAAGTTCATGGACTACGCGCCCGTGATGTTCCTCTCCGCCAAAACCGGCCAGCGCGTCCACACCGTGATGGACATGGTCGACCAGGTCTGGGCGCAGGCGTGCAAGCGCATCCCCACCGGCGTGCTCAACGACGTGCTCAATGACGCCACCGCCGACCTGCAGCCCCCGGCTACCAATGGCCGCCGCCTGAAGATCTACTACATCACCCAGCAGGCGACCTGCCCGCCGCTGTTCATCCTCTTCGTGAACGACGAAACGCTGATGCATTTCGCCTATGAGCGGTATCTGGAGAACTACTTCCGCAAGACCTTCGATTTCACCGGTACGCCCATCCGCTTCATCCTGCGTGAAAAGAAGAAGGATGACAAGTAAAACAGACTGAAAGTCGGTCGAAACCGACTGAAAGTCTGCAACATGAAAGGTGCTGTTATACATGATCTGGCTGAAGTACATCATTACTGCGGTGGTTGCCTACCTGCTGGGTTCTGTCTCTGTGGGCATCATCACCTCCAAGTTGATGGGCGGCCCGAACCTCCGTGAGGTCGGCAGCGGCAACACCGGCGCCACCAATGCCCTGCGTGCGCTGGGCAAGAAGGGCGGCATCATCGTCTTCGTCGGCGATATCCTCAAGGCCCTCATTGCCTCTCTGATCGGCCGCGCCCTTTGCGGCCATGACGGCGAGCTGATCGCTGCGGTGTTCGTCATCGCCGGCCATATCTGGCCCGTCTTCTTCGGCTTCAAGGGAGGCAAGGGCGTCAGCTGCGTCTGCGGCGCCATCCATCTGCCCTATAATCCGCAGGCCGTCATCGCCTATGTGATCGCCCTCGTCGTGATCTGCGTCACCAAGTATGTGTCCCTCGGCAGCTGCTGCCTGGTGCTCTCCTTCGCCATTCTGGTGACCATCCATGAAGCGATGGTCGGCTTCACTTGCTGGTACGGCATTCCGTGGGCATTCTTCCTTGCGGCACTGGTCATCTGGCGTCACCATGAGAACATCGGCCGTCTCCTCAAGGGCACCGAACGCAAGCTCGGCGAGAAAAAGCAATAACAAAACTGTGCGCGCAAGGCTCCTGTGCGCACTTTTTTCAGGAGGAAAGCATGATTCAGCATCAAGGAACCCGGATCCTCACCACGCCACGGCTCATCCTGCGACCCTTTTCCATGGACGACGCGCAGGCCATGTATGACAACTGGGCAAGCGACCCGGAGGTCACGCGCTTTTTGATGTGGCCCACCCATCCCAGCACGGACGTCAGCCGGTTCGTCGTGTCGGACTGGGTGAAGCACTATGCGGAGCCGGACTACTACCAATGGGCAATCGTCCCGGCGGAGCTGGGGCAGCCCATCGGCAGCATCGCCGCCGTGGAGCATGATGACCGCGTTGGCAAAGCGCATATCGGCTACTGCATCGGGCGCGACTGGTGGCACCGGGGCTACATGTCCGAAGCGCTGCAGGCGGTCATGGACTTCCTCTTTGACGAGGTCGGGTATGAGCGCATCGATTCCCGCCACGACCCGCGCAACCCGCATTCCGGCGCGGTCATGCGCAAGTGCGGCATGAAGTTCGAGGGCACATTGCGCCGCTCGGACTGGAACAATCAGGGCGTGTGCGACGCGAGCTGGTACGCGCTGCTCAAGGACGAACGCTGAAGCGGCGGCCGCGCCAAAACAACAGTCGCCTCCCATAGCAGAAAAACTGCTCAGGGAGGCGACTGTTTCATTAGTGTCTTTAGACAGTTGAGCGAAGCGAAACAGAAAACCACCCGCTATGCGGGTGGAAGCCAAAGCGTTATACAAAGACTCACCCTTCTGCTACAATGAGGATGTTCAGGCCTATTGCAAAAAGA